>NZ_JXTH01000001.1 GCF_000836725.1 Anoxybacillus thermarum
CCAAAAGGGCCGCCAACAAGACAGCGAACACCTTTTGAAGAGTTCTGACTAATTGTTCCTCCAGCTCTTTTAATAAAGGCCATTCTGTGGTAAAATGTTTCATGGACTCTCTCCCTCCTGTTTTATTGATGTTGGTCATCACCATCATAGCAGGGAGAGAGTCCTTTTTGCATGACATTTGCTTTTTTCTACCGCGCTTCGCTTGGTGGCCCCGACGAGCGTCGCGAACAAAAGTTCGCAACCCTCGTCGGGGAATCATTCCTGAATGTCACCCACAAATATTTTACTCACACAATAAAGAGAGGGAGAAACGATGGTACCGATTTTACCTACAATTAGTACAAGCTTTATCGTCATTAGTGCCATTCTCGTTGCGATTGGCTGGTATTTTATTCGTCAAAAACAAATCGAGAAGCATGAAAAGACGATGTGGCTTGCTGCTGCTTTTGCGCTCGCGTTTTTCATCATTTACTTGTCGCGCACGATTTTTATCGGCAATACAAGCTTCGGTGGCCCGGATGATATAAAAATATACTATACGATCTTTTTGTTTTTCCACATTTTTTTAGCAACGGCTGGGGCTGTTTTCGGCATTGTCACGTTGCTGTCTGCTGTGAAAAAAAATTGGTTGCGCCATAAAAAAATTGGTCCGATCACGAGTATCATATGGTTTTTTACCGCAACAACAGGAGTTGCTGTTTATTTATTGTTATATGTATTTTATCGTGGCGGGGAAACGACTTCAGTTATTAAAGCGATTTTAGGATTTTAAAAAGAGGGTGAACATTCACCCTCTTTATAGTTTAAAGTGAAATTTAATAATCCCTGCTTCTTTCGCTGATTTGATCGCAATGAGTAAGAGCGGGAATAAAATGAGACCGAGTCCGCCCATCATTTTCACGCCTAAGTACATCGAAATGAGCGTCGCTAACGGGGATAAGCCGATATGCGCGCCCATCACTTTCGGCTCAATCGTTCGGCGTAAAATTAACAAAATGACACCGAGAATCGATAGTTTTGTCGCTAATACCGTATCGCCTGTGACAAAATGGAAAATGGCCCAAGGTGCCATCACGATAATTGATCCGATAATTGGAATAAAATCGATCACCCAAATAATAAATGCGGTAAATAACGCCACTTTCGGTGTAATGAGCAACAGTCCGACGAGAGATACGGCAAAAATAATTAAACTAACGAGAAATTGCGCTTTCCAAAAGCCAAACACGACATACGATAGACGCGACATCATAAAATGTACTTTTTCTCTCGTTTCTTCTGTTAAATGCGAAAAAATCGCTTCGCGTATTTTCGGTAAATCGTGCATAAATAAAAATAAAGTAATTAAATAAACGAGAAAGTTAATTAAAAACTTTGGAACGTTTGCGACAAGTGCGCTTACTTTATTAAAGCTTAATGAAGCGGTTAGTTGCGTCTTTAATTTTGTTAAAAACAAATCAACTTGATGGCTTAATTCCGCCACAACAAACGGCGGCAATTTTTCTGTCTGCTTGTACCAGCGAGCGACAAGCTCATTCCATCCTGCAATCATTTCATTCAAATATAGCGGCGAGTTTCTAAAAAAGTGAAACGCTTCCGTCACAATTTTTGTAATAATAAAATAACCGCTTAAACACATAAATAGCGTAAATAAACTAAACACAAGAAGGGTAGCGGACTGTCGTTTAAACCCAAGCCGCTGCTGTGCTACTTTCACTGCTGGCTCTAAAAAAATAGCAGTAATCAATGCAAATAAAATTGGAACGGCAATGGGAGCGACCCAGTATGTCAATAAGACGATCGCGAGTAAAATAACAATCATATATATCGATCGCTTTGGAATTTTCTCGAACAACGAAACGACACCTGCTTTCATTTCATAAATCGTATGGAGGATGTATATGCATAAACCCATTATAACGATTGTTGCGATGAGTGTACAACCGTTTGATGATGTCATATTAGAAGGTGTGAAAGTGTATGAGCAACAAAAGCGACTGACGATTCATGTGACAGTTTCGTTCAAAATGAAGCAAAATATGCTCGCTTTCTGCGAACATATTCAAAAACAAGTTATTGACGACATATACGAAATGACAGGAAAAGAAGTTTTTGCTGTGCATCTATACGTTCGTCGGCTCGTCGACGGAAAAAACGCATGAGCACGCTCATGCGTTTATGTTCGCCAGACCTTCTTTTACTTTCGCTAAAATTGCTTCACATTGGCTTACTAATGACGAAGGGAAGTTTTCTCCCTCACCATATTCTACACCATGTGGATAATAATGTTTGCCAAGCAGCGGTTTCATTAACTTAATGACTGCATGGCGACCGCCAACATCCCCTTCAATCGCATAGCCTTGCACGCGTAAATAAAACACATCATTTTTAATCTCGAATTTGCGGTCATATGTGACACGGTCGTAATCCCATTGACCTGCACGCACAAAGCCGAGGCTTTCCATGAGTTCGTCTAAACGTGTTAATGGCGCTGTTTGATTTTCAATACCTGTATTTTCAAAGCGCATCGTTCATATCCCCCTTATGTAAAATAAAACATTCCTCCATTAATAATAGTACGAAAGCGCATAACTTTCAATGACGAGCTTCATAATTGTTCCGATTTTGGTGAAACTAATGTGCGAAAGGGGAGATGAATATGTCAAAAGTAAAAGAGATGATGACGACAGAAGTCGAATGTTGCACGCCGCTTGATAATATGTACGAAGCAGCGGTCAAAATGCGCGATTATAACGTCGGTGCCATTCCAGTTACAGATGGAACTCGGCTCATTGGTATTGTGACGGACCGCGATTTAGTCGTGCGCGGCATTGCCGAGAAAAAGCCCGGTTCAACAGCTGTCACAGAAGTGATGAGTGAACAGCTTGTCACGATTTCACCGGACGCTTCTGTCACCGAGGCGGCTCGTTTAATGGCGAAACATCAAATTCGCCGCTTACCTGTTGTCGAAGGGGATACGCTTGTCGGAATGATGTCGCTTGGCGATTTAGCGATCCATGAAGCAAGCGACGAACAAGCTGGCGAAGCATTAACAGAAATATCACAATATCATTAATAAAACAAGGCTATGTTTTCGCATAGCCTTATTTTTTAGTGTTGCGACGTAGGTAAGCTGTATATAATGGAAGTATATACAAGATTGAGGGAGAATGATGCATGCGTTGGATAGTGGCTCTTATATTTATTTTTATGATCATTTTTTATTTCTCACCAACAAATGAACAAGCCCCGTCAAACGATACGTCGATCATGAGTGAACAAGCGAACGAAAAAATCGTTTCAGAAGGGCTCGGTACATGGATTGGAAAAACAGAAGAAGAAGTGAAACGAACGTTCGGACAACCTGCTCGTATCGATCCGTCCGCTTACGGTTACGTCTGGTGGGTGTATAACGACCCGAAAACGTATATGCAAGTTGGTATACTTGATGGACGAGTCGTCACCATTTATGCGTGCGGACCTGAAACAAACGTCGCTCCATTTCAATTAAATCGCTCGATTAATGACTTATTGCAAACGATGCCGCTTCAAGATAACATTCATGTACAGCTTGACGATGGAGTGTACCGCTTCCAACTAACTGAAGAAGACTTAATGATTCAACCGCTTCTTTCTTTTGGCGATGCATATGTACAGTTATATATTGACCGGTTTACCGGCAACTTATCAAGCGTGCGATGGATCGATGGGGAGACGTTAGTGAAGCTTCGCCCGTACGAATTGGAGTATCGTGGACCACTGCCGGAAGTAACACTTGATGAAACGATGGAAAAACAAGTGGAGCAAGCGAATGCGAATCAAATTTTTGATATAACGAACGTGATGCGCGCACGTCATGGTGTTCCTCCATTGACATGGGATGAGCGCGTGGCGAAAGTGGCATATGAACATAGTAAAGATATGGTGGAAAACAAATTTTTTGCGCACGAATCGCCAACAACCGGCGATTTACAACAACGGCTCATAAAAGCAAACATTCCATTTGAAGTCGCTGGAGAAAATATTGCAGCAGAATATATTGATGCACCTGCTGTTGTCGAAGCGTGGTTAAATAGCCGAAGCCATCGCCAAACGTTGTTAAATGAAGAATTGACGCATTTAGGAGTAGGCGTATATAAGCGGCATTATACACAAAACTTTATTCGTCCTTTTTCCCAGCCAAAATAGGCGCACCTATTGGCCATTCGGTCGTAATATATGGTAGGCAAAAAGCTAGAAAGGAGCGACCGATATGTCCATTGAACAATTTAAACAGTTTGTGAAAAAACATCCGAAACTCATTGAAGAGGTGCGTCAAGGAAAAAAAACGTGGAAAGAGCTATATAACGATTGGTACGTATTTGGCGAGGATGATGATATGTGGGATGAGTATCGGTCCACAGCGGAGAAAGATGAACAAGGAGCTCTCGTCCAAAAGTTAGCCAGTTATTTAAAACATCTTGACGTCAACGAACTTCAAACGTACATTACAAACGTTCAACAAGCGATCGCGTCCATTCAAGAAGTCGTCCGTCAAATGCAACATACAAAAAAAGACCCGTTTTCGTTTCGAAAAGATTAAGGAGATCACGGATGAGAAAAGATGTGTACGAATATATTGCCGCAAAGCCAAAGCTTCATCAATTTTTGCGTGAACAGCCGTCATGGTATCGACGTCTAGCGAGACGACCGATGGATATAAAAGAAATGGAAAAAGAGGCGCGCCAATATTATAAACAGACGTTGCCGCATAAAGTCGAACAAGTTGTCCAAACGATTGAAATGGCAAAAATGATGATGGCGATGATGAAACTGATGAAGGACACTCATAATTAAACGAGAAACGCAAACACTATCACTACGAAAGGATGGTGAACGTGTTGCGCTTCTTTTTTTTATGTATGGCGCTATTGTTTTCCACGTATATGAACGATTATGATACCGCTTTTGCTGAACAAAAGCAAACGTTATTTGTCAAACATCATGTCAAAGGAAATAACGTATTTGTTGAATGTATCGTTGATCAATTTATGTTTACGAAAGGAACACGTCCGAAACAAAACGGACAAGGACGGATTCACATTTATGTGAATGGAAAAAGGGTGAGCGAAACGACAACGGCCGCTTTCGTTATTCGCGGTTTGCCTGTCGGGAAACATACGATCCGATTAGAGCTTGTGCATAACGATGCAAGTAAGTATCACGTTTCGCACGAATTTACGGTAACGATTCCATAAGTCTGGGGAGACCAGACTTATTTGTTTTGTTGAGAAAATCGTGTTATGATACGGTTGTGGAGGTGTTGCTCGTGCTTGTAGCAACGATCGAACGATTGCAGTTGTTAGATGTTGCTGAACAACTTGGCAAAATGATTGTCGAATCAGACGTGGCGGAGGAATATCGCCGCTGTTTTTATCATATGCAGCAAGATGAGAGAGCGCAGCAGCTCATTCATCGTTTCGTTCAGTTAAAAGAACGATACGAAGACGTGCAGCGCTTTGGAAAATATCATCCAGACTACAAAGAAGTGACAAAACAAGTGCGCGAGGCAAAGCGTGAATTAGATTTATACGGTCCGATTGCCGCGTTTAAACGAGCGGAAAAAGAGATGCAATCGCTTTTAGATGAAATTAGCACGATGATCGGTCGGGCGGTATCTGAAAACATTAAAGTGCCGACTGGAAATCCGTATTTCGATTCTTTATCTTGCGGTGGAGGATGCGGATCTGGCGGAGCGTGCGGCTGTCGGACGAAATGAAAAAAGGGGGGATGGGCGCATGTTTCCAATGCGTCAAGGCATTATCGTTTGGCTTTATTCGTTAAAACATAGCAAACAATTACGAAAATACGGAAACGTTCATTACGTATCGAAACGATTAAAATATGCTGTTTTATATTGCAATATGGAAGAAGCAGAAGACGTAATGAAAAAACTCGCTTCTTTACCGTTTGTGAAGCGAGTGGAGCCGTCTTACCGCCCGTATGTTAAAGTCGAATTCGAATCGAAAGCAGATAAAGAAAAAGAATATGAATACGGAATATAAAAGGATGTCCACGAGTGACATCCTTTCGCTTTTTTTATTGCAGAGGCGGAATGAACCGATTCATGCGCATAATGCCGATTAAATGTTGATAGTACAATTGTAAGTCAGCAAAAAAATTCGATGGTTTTACATCTAAATGAATAATTTCTTGATTCAATTCTTTCGCTAAATCGAGGAACAACTCGTATCGCTTCGTCACTTTCACAGACGGATGCGGAATGCCTTCGCGACAAATGTATAACGGTTGAAAATCACCTGGATCGGTCGGGTGAAGCACAACGACGAACGATGTGAGCGCTTTCCCGTCTTTCATCGTATGAAAGGCGAACAAACCAGATAAGCGGTGACGGTTTGATTTCGCGATTTCGATGAGTTCATAAATATCAGAATATCCTTCTCCTAGTTCAATAAAACGTTGAATCATCTGTTCATTCCCTCACTTTATATGTATTCCATCATTACTTTATCACGTTCAACTTTTTTCGACAATTAGTGAAAACGGTGTATGACAACGGAATGAAATTTTGTTATTGTTATAATATAAACTGCTAATGAAGGAGCCATTGTATGTGGAGAATAGCTTTCATTTCAACGCTCCTTTTCCTTGGAGTTAGCGCAGGAGCTTTATATTACCAATGGGATGAATATCATACGGAAGCGACAAAGCAATCGGTGCTCCAGCATGACGTTGAAGCAACGTTTACCGGAAAAACGATTGAAGTCGTTCATCATATACGCGGGGCTGTCACGAACACATACGAAGTAACGGTCCCAAAAGAAGTGAAAGATGTTTCGTGTGTAAAACAAAAACAATGCGCGAAGCAAAAAAATGGAAAGACGATCGTCCATGTGCCAAATACACATACGCTTTCCCTCACTTATCGTGTGACGGTTGCACAAAAAGATCCGATTTTCATAAAAGAATGGCTCATTCGTTTTCATACGAAACAACCGCAACAAATGAATATATCGCTCACCGATGTCGTTCATCCGAAAGGCATGTGGGCGGCGGACGGAAAGCTCGTTGGCTACGTATATAAACCGTCTCTTTCGTTTTTTATGTGGGAGAAAGAAGGGGGACAAACCGTTCCCCTTTATTTTCAAACGAAGTCGTTGCGCACATCGTTTGATGAAAATGTTAGCATCTATACGACAAAGCCATTAAACGATGCCGAGCGATCATTTTGGAGGCAAAGCGGCGTGCAGACGCTTGTCGTCAACCCGTTTCGTCTTCAGTACATGACGCCGACGTTCGTCATTATACCGGATACGTCTTCTTTTTCCGACGTGCAGCGCGCTTACGTTCGCGTGCAGTTAGAAGAGCGGTTTCCAAATAGCGCTGTCCCCGATTGGATATGGGATTTGCTCGTTTCATATATGACGAAAACTGAGCCGGTCACAAAACAGGCAAAACGTGCATTGCAACAATTGAAACAAACGTTAACGAAAGAAGAACAACAAACGTTTTGGACGCTCGTTCAAACGAGCGATGGTCAATCGTTGACGATGAAAAAGTTAGATGAATGGCTAGGAAAGGCGTATGGCGGGAATACGACATTTTTCCAAAATGAGGAGCCGTACATGACATTTACGGAACGAAAAATGCTCGTCGTCAATGACGTAAAATTGCCGACAACTCATGTGTTATTAAAAGATGGCCAACAGCTGTTTCCGTTTGTTCCGATTATGCGTACGCTTGGCTATACGGTGAACCGATCAGGAGAAGCGGTATTTATTGAAAAAGATGGGGCACGTTGGCGCTTTTTTATAAACGATACGAAGACGGTCATTCAACAGTGGGACGGAACGTTATACATTGAGCGAACCGAATTTCCAAAATGGTTTTCCGTCTACATTAGTGAAACGAGCGAAGAAATACACGTCATTGGGCAATAATTATAAAAAAATGCCCTGTGGCATATGCCGCAGGGATCCTTCCATATCTTTTTCGGACAAGCCGAAAAAGAGAAGGAAAAAAGGGAGAGGAGAAACCGGAGGAAGAACTTATGGGGAACGTAAGTCTTCTCCGTGGTTGGCAACAACATCATCAACGATGTTGTTACTATGAGTATAACCATTGTTTTGCATTGTATACATGATTATCATATTTTTTCCGTCTATCGTTTCGGAATGTCCTGATTCATAAAAGCGAGGTGAAATATGATGCGAGTCATATCAGGGAAATGTAAAGGCAAACCGCTTCAAGCTGTTCCGGGGATGACGACGCGTCCGACGACAGATAAAGTAAAAGAAGCGATCTTTAATATGATTGGTCCGTATTTTTCAGGAGGGCTTGGGCTCGATTTATTTGGCGGAAGCGGTGGACTCGGTATTGAAGCGCTCAGCCGCGGTTTAGATCGCGTCATTTTCGTTGACCATGACGCAAAAGCCGTTCAAACGATAAAAAAGAACGTCACCGCTTGTCGCCTGACAGATCAAGCGGAAATTTATCGCAACGATGCTGAACGGGCATTAAAAGCAATCATAAAACGAGGCTTGACGTTTCGCCTCATTTTTCTTGATCCACCTTATAAAAATAAGCAGCTTGAAGCGCTCATTGGGATTATCGATAGTCATCAACTATTACAAAAAGACGGCTTTGTTGTCGCTGAGCATGGAGCGGAAGGGCAACTCGCCAAACAAATTGGACGCTTAACGCAAGTAAAACATGAAACGTATGGCATCACCGCTGTATCGATTTACGCCTATGTCGATGAGGAAGGGGAATAAATATGGCAAGCATCGCAGTATGTCCAGGGAGTTTTGACCCTGTTACGTATGGGCATTTAGATATTATTCGCCGCGGGGCAAAAGTGTTTGACAAAGTATATGTTGTCGTATTAAACAATTCATCGAAAAAACCATTATTTTCAACAGAAGAGCGAGTGCAATTGCTAGAAGAAGTGACGAAAGATTTACATAACGTCGTAGTCGACTCTCATCAAGGGCTGCTTGTCGACTATGCGAAAAGTAAGCAGGCGAGCGCGATTTTGCGCGGGTTGCGCGCCGTCTCCGATTTTGAATACGAAATGCAAATTACATCGATGAACCGCATATTAAACGAACAAATCGAAACGTTTTTTATGATGACGAACAACCAATACTCTTTTTTAAGTTCAAGCATCGTAAAAGAAGTAGCGAAATATAACGGCAACATTTCCGAACTCGTGCCAAAAGTTGTGGAAGAAGCGCTTCGGAAAAAGTTTTCTGATGTAAAAAACCACCTTTAAGCAGGTGGTTTTTCACGTCGAAAAGCGATGGCGACATATAACAAACAGGCTGTTGCGGTGATCATAAAGCCGTATTGTTCGATCCAATGTATGTATAATACAGGCCAATCGGTTGTCGCTTTCGGAAGCGATACCGGTAACGTTTCTACCGATTCAAGTGGCTGAACGTATAGCGGTTTCCAAAGAATTGAAGCGAAAAAAGCAGCAAATAGCCCATGAAATATGCGAGCGATGAAAAACGGTTGAAAGCGAATATTCGCTTCCGCTAAAATGCTCGCCACTTGTGCTTGTACCGAAAAACCGCCAAAAGCGAGGATAAAGCTTGTAATAATCACTTTTTGCAACAATGTCGCATTTGTTGCTTCGCTCGCCATTTGGCTGCCAAGCGTAATTTCAAACACCCCTGCGATGAGGGGAACACTTAATTCACGCGGCAAATGAAAAATGGCTAGCACGTATTGCACAACATGTGCAAGCATGTCGGTCATATTTGTCACATAAAGCAATCGATTGAAAACAGAAAATAAAATAATAAACCCGCCGATCATAAAAAGCGTTTGAATGGAGGAGCGGACGGCATCTCCGAGCAGCTTTCCGATCGCTTGGTTATTTTTTAAGCGCGTTTTATGCATCGCGCGGAACGCTTGACGGAAAATGCCTTTTTTTTGTTTTTGAACAACATATTCTTCCTCCTTTCCGTGAAAGCGCATGATCAATCCGACGCAAATGTTGCCAAGATAATGAGATAAGGCAAGAACGATACCGATGTTCGGATTATGAAAAAAACCGACCGAAATAGCGCCAAAAATAAAGAGCGGATTAGACGAGTTTGTAAACGAAACGAGCCGTTCTGCTTCAATGGCGGAAAGTTGTTGTTGCTGTCTTAAGCGCGCGGTCAGCTTGGCGCCGGCAGGGTAGCCGGAAGCCATCCCCATCGCCCAAACGAACCCGCCGATGCCCGGCACTTTAAAAAGCGGACGCATGAATGGTTCAAGCAATACACCGAGAAAATGAACGACACCAAATCCGATTAAAATTTCTGATACAATAAAAAAAGGGAGAAGGGAAGGGAAGACGACATCCCACCACATATGCAATCCGCGCACTGCTGCTTCAAACGACTGTTGTGGATAGCGGAGCAATGCGATACATAGACAAACAATTATAGACGATAGCATCAACGTTTTCCATTTTTCTTTCATCGTTCGTTGGCCTCCTCATTCGCCGATCGTGCTCGTTTTAATATACGAGTATATGTGGACATTTTAGACCATAGTATTGAACAGGGAAGGGGGAACATGAATGAAAATCGGGTTAGCATTAGGCTCGGGTGGGGCGCGCGGCTTTGCACATGCGGGCGTCATTAAAGTGTTAGAGGAAGAAAATATCCCGATTCATATGATCGCAGGAAGCAGCATGGGCGCCCTCGTCGGAGCGTTATATGCATCGGGGATGTCAACGGAACGATTATATCGGTTAGCGACGGCGTTTCGACGCAACGATTATATTGATTGGACAGTGCCGAAAATGGGGTTGATTTCAGGGGCACATATTAAGCAGTTCATCGCTGTCATTACAAAACAAATGCGCATCGAACATACTCGTATTCCGTTAGCGATTGTCGCAACGGATTTACAAAAAGGGGAAAAAGTTGTGTTTCGCGAAGGAAAAATAGCAGATGCGGTACGGGCAAGCATTTCGATTCCCGGCATTTTTGTACCAGAGCGATGGAACGGGCGATTGCTTGTCGATGGCGGGGTGATCGATCGCGTACCGGCAACCGTTGTTCGTGAGATGGGGGCTGACGTTGTCATCGCTGTCGATGTCGCTTCTGTCAAAAAGAACGATACGATTTCATCGATTTTCGATGTCATTTTACAAAGTTTAGACATTATTCAAGCTGAGCTCGCTTCTCACCGTATCGCCCAAGCGGATATCGTCATTCGCCCGCAACTAGAACGTTATAGTTCGTATGCATTTACCCATGCAAAAGAAATGATTCAAATCGGTGAAGAAGCGGCGCGGAAACAGCTTCCAGCTATCCGTCAACTGCTTGCAGAGAAGGGGTTTGAACAATGAAGAAAAAACGCTATATTGCAACGACAATCATGATCGCACTATTATTCGCTTTTGCTACGTTTTTTCATTTGCCGTATTACGTCACAATGCCCGGAACGGCTGAACCGTTGCGTCCGCTCGTTGAAGTCGAAGGTGGCTACGAAGAAAAAGGAAAATTTATGTTAACGACCGTTCGAATGGGGTATGCGAATCTTTTTTCATTTGCGCTTGCGCATATGAGTAAATATAACGAACTATATCGTATAGATGAAGTGCGTCAAGAAGGGGAAAACGACGAAGAATATGCGCACCGTCAATTAAAAATGATGGAAAATTCAAAAGAAACGGCGATTGCTGTCGCATATAAAAAAGCAAATCGATCGTTTTCGTATCGAAATAAAGGGGTGTATGTGCTTTACGTCGTTGAAGGCATGCCAGCGGCAAACGTGTTGAAAAGCGGCGATCAAATCGTTGCGATTGACGGGCAACGAATGTTAGATGCAGATGCGTTTATTCAATACGTAAGCGGAAAGAAAAAAGGGGATCGCGTTCGTGTCACATATAAGCGAGCGGGGAAAGAAAAAACAGCGACATTGACGCTCGCGCCGTTTCCGAAAGAAAAAAATCGCGTCGGTCTCGGTGTTTCTGTCATGACTGATCGCGAAATTGTGACCGATCCACCTGTTCGCATTGAATCGGATGAAATTGGTGGACCGTCAGCTGGTTTGATGTTTGCGCTCGAAGTGTACAACCAACTCATTCCTGTGGATTTGACAAAAGGATATCGCATTGCTGGGACAGGAACGATTAACATCGACGGAGAAGTCGGACCGATCGGCGGCATTTCTCAAAAGGTGATCGCGGCCCATAAAGCAGGCGCGGACATTTTTTTCGCTCCGAACGAACGCGGAGCGAAACATTCAAATTATAAAGAAGCGGTGAAAACGGCAAAAGACATCGGAACGAAGATGAAAATTGTTCCTGTCGATACGTTCGATGATGCCGTTCAATTTTTGCGAAAGTTATCGTAACGGAGGTGTTGCGTATTCACGTTGCAACGCTTCCGTTCGAAGCGGCTCAGGCAATATACACATATATGCTTGCGCCGCTTTTTTTTCGATATGATATACAGCATCATTTTGTATATGTTTTACGTTTGTGACGATCGGCAATGTTGTTTGTTTTTTCACTTTTCGTACATACGCTCTTCCGATTTCATTCATCGCTAGTAGACGAATGTACGTCGCACGCTTATTTTTTAGCGCTTTTGCCATTTCTTTTTTCGTGACGTTCGTCAATATGTGCGTACATATGCGTTGCAACCGCGTCCACGTATATCGTTTCGTTTTGATCGCGGAAAGAAAATCGTGAAACGACGTGGCGTGTGCCACCGCTTTTTTCAGCCGATGTTCAATTCCTTCTTCGACTTCAGCGATGTAACGAATGTCATCTGGCTCCATCGTCAATAAACGATATTTGAGAAGCGGAAAATATGTTTCCCAATCGTGCCATGTCGTATATGTATGCCGATACGTTTGTAACGTGTCGTATGTCGTTTTAGGAACGTAGCGTACGACGTCGTCATGATTGGACTGTAAAAAACGTCGAATGCTTGTGGCGCTCGCAATGCTTTCATTCACAGGGAGCGTCTTATCGTGATAATGGGCTACCGTTCGTTGAATCGTCTCCGGTGTCATTTTGCTTTGTTGTTCGATAATTGCTTTGACGTAATGCAGCCCTAAAATGTTGTTTGGTTGCGATATATCAAGTATATCGTGACCGATATCATTCAGCGCTAACGCGTATGCTTTCGCATAGCTCATCCCTTGTTTCATATAATGTTTCACTTTTTCGTCATGTTGCTCTTTTTCATTTGTCAGCAATTGAGCGATTTCGATAAACGCATCGATGTTTCCGTGTTCGCTTCCGAAACATAATTGTTCACAAAAAAGAGCATCGAGAATCGAAATGGCGCCATGGGCGAACGATTCGGCCGTTTGTACCGCAAACGGATAAGGAAGTTCGACGACGAGATCGACACCGCCTGCAAGCGCCATGCGAGCCCGTTCCCATTTTGGCACGATGGCAGGTTCCCCTCGTTGCGTAAACGAGCTGCTCATGACGGCGATGATGCAATCCGCCTTCGTTTTTTTTCGCGTTTGTTGCACATGATATAAATGCCCGTTATGAAACGGATTGTATTCTACCACGATGCCGACCGCTTTCATTTGTCGTCCACCTTTCTTTTTTGTTTAAAACGTGATACAGTGAGTATAAATCGATTATAATGGAAGTAGTGTAAAGAAAAAATATTGACAAAATGGGTGTTCAAACGTATAATTTTCTTTGTTGTCTTGAGGTGATTATCATTGAGATGGTCTATTCATCAACTTCATCAGTTGCAGCATAAAGGGCTGACGATTGACGAAATGGCCGATGTGTCCGAGCTGAAACAAGTGGATGCTTCCATTCGCGACATTTCTCCGGTTCATATTTCTGGACGGGCAGATATAAGCGCGAAAAAATTTACGTTCCACTTAACGATCGAGGGAACGATGAAGCTTCCTTGCTCCCGTACGCTTGTGGACGTATCGTATCCATTCGCGATCGAAAGCACAGAAACGTTTTTTCTAAATGACTATGACGCAACGGATGAAGAGTCGCACATTGTTCAAGGAGAAGCGATCGACTTAATGCCGATCATTAAAGAACTTATCCTTCTTGAAATTCCAATGCAAGTGTTTAGCGAGCAGCCGGATCATCCCGATGCCGTTCCGCAATCAGGAAAAGATTGGGCGGTCATTTCGGAAGAAGAACATGAAAATAAAATCGATCCGCGCCTTGCGAAGCTAGCGAAGTTTTTCGAAAACAAACACGAATCTTAAGGGAAGATCCGGAACTACACCGGCCTCCATATTCGCCTAAATCTCTTTAAGGAGGTGGAAATGATGGCAGTACCTTTTAGAAGAACATCGAAAATGAAAAAGAGACTACGTCGTACGCACTTTAAATTGCGCGTACCTGGTATGGTAGAATGCCCAAACTGCGGTGAAATGAAACTTGCTCATCGCGTATGTAAAGTTTGTGGAACATACAAAGGAAAAGACGTTGTAAACAAATAAGAGAAGCGTAAGGGTCGTTCCCTTGCGCTTTTCTTTTTAAAAGGAAAAAAAGCATAAAAAGCGAATAAACATGACGTACATACAATAAAGGGGAGAGGGAAGATGATTGAAAAACAACATGGGATCGTTTGGTTTACGATTTGTCGCCCGGCAAGGCGAAATGCGATTGATTACGCGGTGATGGACGAACTTGAACAGGCGCTTCAGCTCGTCGAATTCGATGATGAAGCGAAAGTGCTCGTCATTACTGGCGAAGGGGAAGAAGCATTTTGCGCTGGTGGCGACTTACAAGTCTTTCACCAGCTAAAAACAAAAGAGGAAGCGTACGCCATGCTTTCGAAAATGGGCAATATTTTGTATCGCTTATTGACGTTACCGAAGCCAACGGTTGCGCTCATGAACGGTACGGCGATCGGCGGAGGTTGTGAATTGGCGACAGCGTGTGATTTTCGCTTCGCCCGTGCCGGTGCCCGCCTTGGATTTGTACAAGCGAATTTAGCCATTACAACAGGCTGGGGCGGCGCAGCAATGTTATTTGAAAAAATGGAGTACGACAAAGCGCTCGATTTATTGTTACATGCGCAAACGATCACAGCCGAGGAGGCGGAGCGCATCGGTTTCGTTCATCGCGTTTTCCATGACTCGTTGCGCGAACGATGTGAAAAACAATTACGTTGTTATACGAATAAATCGACTGCGGTATTGCGCGCTTATAAAGAAGCAGCGGTCGGACGTTGGAAAACAGAGGAGTTTCGCCAACGCTTTTTCGCTGAAATTGAACGATGTGCGTATTTGTGGGAAAGCGAAGAGCACGATCGAGCGGTGCAATCATTTTTAGCAAAACGAAACAAATAATCTTCTATCTTCTCTATTAGCTGCATACGCATATAGTAAATGCAGCGAGGAGGGATAGAAATGATGCGTCAAGATGCGTGGACAGAAGAAGAAGATATGTTGCTTGCAGAAACGGTGCTAGCTTTTGTACGCGAAGGAAGCACACAATTACGAGCGTTTGAAGAAGTAGGGAAAAAACTATCGCGAACGGCAGCAGCTTGCGGATTTCGTTGGAACGCATACGTGCGCAAGCGATATGAAGAGGAACTAGAGTTGGCAAAACAGCAGCGGAAAAAGAAAAAAGGACCGCAAACGACCGAACGCGATATGACGTTACAAGATGTCATTTCTTTTTTACAAACGTTGCAACAGCGTGGAGAAGGGCAACAAGAAATTGAACGATTGCGAGAGCAAGTACGGACGCTCCAAAAAGAAAAAGAGGCGCTTGAAAAACAACTGCAAGCGGTACAACAAGAATATCAAGCCATTATGCACATTTTAGAACGCGCACGCCAATTGTCTGTGTAGTAGCTGATAGACGACAGCTACTTTTTTTTATACAATAAAACATAGTAAGAAAAGAGGAGGATGTGCGGTGCGCATCGGAATTGTAGGGGGCGGAGCAATTGGATTGTTGACGGCGGCTTATTTTTGTGGCGACCATGACGTCACGATTTATACACGCCGAGATGAGCAAGCGGAAAAGCTATGCACAAATGGACTGACGGTCATATGCGGAAACGAACGGACGACGCATCGCGTACATGCCGAACCGTTTGTTCGTGAAATCGAAGAAGAGATGTTGTTTATCGCCGTGAAACAATACGATTTGGCAAACATATTGCAAACGCGCATACATATGCTTCAAGCAAACGCGATCATGTTTTTACAAAACGGCATGGGACATGTGTCGTATTTGCCGCATGTGCCGCATCATCATATTGCGCTCGCTGTCGTCGAACATGGTGCCTTAAAAATCGATGATACGACCGTTTCTCATACCGGTGTCGGTCAAACGAAATGGAGCGTATGGCGAGGGGAAAAAGAAGCGTTTTCGTTTTTATCATCGACAAACAGTCGCTTTCCGTTTCAATATGTCGACGATTGGGAAGCGATGCTGCTTGAAAAATTAATGGTAAACGTAGCGATTAATCCGCTCACCGCTTTATTGCGCGTCCCGAACGGCATGTTAGTGACACATGAGCCGTATCGACAAGCGATGAAGCAGTTGTTTCAAGAAGTGGCGTCCGTTTTTCAACTCGAACAACGAGAAAGCATCTGGAAACATATTGAGACGATCTGTCATCAAACGGCCGCCAATCGTTCATCGATGTTGCGTGACATCGAGTCGGGGCGAAAGACGGAATTAGATGCGATTTTACGTTATGTGATCGAGCGGGCGAACGAGCGATGCGTCCCAGCGCCAATTAGTACATTTTTATATGCGCTTGTGAAAGGGAAACAATTAGAGGGGGAGAAGGAGAGATGAAAGATATACTCGTCTCTTTCATTGCGATCATGATTGTCATGCCGTTTTTTTCGTTTTTTTTTATGTTTGTGCTCGCAAAAACGGTTTTTAAGCGGAAAGGAAAGCGTGCGTTTCATCTCGCGGTGAACGGCTCGACCATTTTTTTTATTTTCGCCGTTCACGTCTTATTGCAAGCCATTTTTCAACGATCGTATATCGTTGAATTGCTTATTTTTTTTATTGTTACATTTATGATTGGGATCGTTTTATATTGGAAAAAAACAGGTGATGTATCGTTACAACGAACGTTTAAATTGTACTGGAAAATGCAATTTTTATTATTTACAACCGCTTATATTGGATTGTTCATATATGGGATTATTCATCGTGTCATGATCGCAATTTTATCATGAATGGGAAAGGAAGTTTACAATGGAAATCATCGAGCTGTCATTGCCAGCAACAAACCGTTTAGCAACGGAATATATTGAAGGGAAGTTTCCTGTAAACGAGGCGTTTCACCCTTGTTCGTTTGAACAACGTTTGCGTGAACTGCAAAAACGAACGTATGCCCGCGAAGCGCTTGCGGATCATTTATTAACGTATCATCAAAAGTTTCAAGCAAGTCGTGAAACGATCGCAAACATTGAAAAACTACGTCAGCGAGAAAGCGTTGTTGTCATCGGCGGACAACAAGCAGGACTTTTAACCGGACCGCTATATACGATATATAAAATCATTTCGATTATCGTATTAGCAAAGCAACAAGAGAAACAGCTTGGCGTTCCTGTCGTGCCGATATTTTGGATGGCTTCTGAAGACCATGATATTTCAGAAATCAATTATGTACATATCGCTGAACATGGAAAAGTAAAAAAATATGTGTATCCGCCATTAGCGAAAGAAAAGCGAATGGCTGCTCATATTGACATCGATGCGGATGCGTTGAAGCATTGGGTTGACGAGGTGTTAAAAACGTATGGCGAAACGGACGTGACAAACGAGTTGCGCGCATACATACATGAATGTATCATGCAATCCGATACGGTGACGGACTTTTTTGCGGCTATCATTTTAACGTTGTTTGCGAAAGAAGGCATCGTCGTCGTTGATGCCGCTCATCCGCAGCTTCGGGCGATCGAGCGCGAATGGTTTATGACGCTTGCTTATGAACATAAAGCGATTACAAACGCCCTTCAAACCCAACAACGCCATCTTGCACAGCTAGGCTATGCACGAGCCATTGATTTGTCGCCATTGTGCGCTCATTTGTTTTATGATGACGGTCAACGGCGGTTATTATATTACGACGATGACAAGCAACTTTTTTACACGAAAGATGGGGCATATCGTTTTACGCCAGATGAATTAAGACAACGAATCGAAAGCGAACCGCAATCATTTAGTAACAACGTCGTCACACGACCGCTTATGCAAGAGTGGCTATTTCCGACGCTTGCTTTTATTGCTGGTCCGGGCGAAATGGCTTATTGGGCAGAGTTAAAACGCGTGTTTGAGCATTTTCATTGGCATATGCCGCCCGTTGTGCCGCGCCTTTCTTTCACGCTTGTTGAGCGCCATATTGCTGCTGATTTAGCGGATGTGCGCATGACGGTAGAAGAGGTGTTGACAAAAGGGACGAAGCAGGCAGTAGACACATGGTTGCGCACAAATCAACCTGCACAATTTGATGAAACGTTTGATGAAGCGAAAAAACAAATGGCGCACATTCATGAACAACTGCGTCAACTCGGCATGCAAATTGATCCTCATTTGGAGGGAGTGATGTTGAAAAATGCCGAACGAATCGAAACACAAATCGATTATCTTCAACAATTGATTACAAGACGCATGTTGCAAAAACATGATGTGCACGTGCGCAAATATGAGCGCATTGAACTGTCGCTTCGCCCGAACAATATGCCACAAGAGCGTGTCTGGAACATCATTTACTATATGAATCGCTATGGATTAGATTTTGTTTCCCGCCTTCTTCATGTCGATTATCGTTGGAACGGGATGCATAAAATTGTATATATTTAACTGTTTTCGTCGATAAAAAAATCCTGTCGCGTACAGGATTTTTTTTATGTACAATAGAATAGTTCGGAAGTAAGTAGTGAATTTAGTGAAATGATGGTACAATACAATTGCACTCATTTTTTAACAGATAAGAAAGTATAAAATTTCAGATTTAGGGAGCTGTCTAGCTCCAAGCGCCATCGGCTCGAGTCGCTCCGCCCCACACTGTGGCGGCGACAGCCTCCTCGGTGGGGCTTGTGCGCTCTTCGCCGATAGGCGGGCGCTTTGCGCTTTTCTTATAAAGCAAGTGGAATCGAGGGAGGTGACATCGTTGTTTCATCATGTAACGGTATTATTAAAAGAAACGGTTGACGGATTAAATATTAAAAAAGACGGTACATATGTAGATTGTACGCTCGGCGGAGCTGGACATAGCGAATATTTATTATCGCAATTATCGCCAGAAGGAAGATTGTTTGCTTTCGATCAAGACGATGTGGCGATTCGTCATGCACAGCAAAAACTTGAACGATATAGCGGTCAGTTTACGATTATTAAAAGTAACTTTCGCTATATGAAACAACAGCTAGCCCTTTACGGTGTGTATGAAGTAGACGGCATTTTGTTTGATCTTGGCGTATCATCTCCGCAGTTAGATATGCCTGAGCGGGGGTTTAGTTATCAACATGAGGCACCGCTCGATATGCGCATGGATCGCGAACAAACGTTAACGGCGTATGATGTCGTGAACACATGGCCGTATGAAAAGCTGGTAAAAATTTTCTTTCAATATGGCGAAGAAAAATTTTCAAAAGCAATCGCCCGTAAAATTGAGCAAACGCGCAAGCAAAAGCCGATTGAAACGACGACCGAGCTCGCCGAAATCATTAAAGAAGCCATTCCGGCACCGGCGCGTCGAACAGGAGGGCACCCAGCAAAACGGGTGTTTCAAGCGATTCGCATTGCGGTCAACGACGAGTTGCGCGCGTTTGAAGAAGCGATTGAACAAGCGATTGACCTATTAAAACCTGGCGGACGAATGAGCGTCATTACGTTCCATTCGCTTGAAGACCGCATTTGTAAGCTTGCGTTTAAACAAGCAAGTGAAACGCCGCACTTGCCGCCGGGATTGCCGATCATTCCTGATGAATACAAGCCAAAATTAAAAATCATTACAAAAAAACCGATCGTCCCGTCAGAAGAAGAATTGCAACATAATCACCGCGCACGATCTGCGAAGTTACGCATCGCTGAAAAACTGTAAAAAGGGGAGAACATAGTATGGCTGCTGTTCGTATACAACAAAAAGTACAACAACGCGAACAACACGTCCAACGCGCGCCGAAGAAAAAGAAAAAACAAAATATACGTTGGACATTCGGGGAAAAAATGGTGTTTGTTTCGTTTCTCGCATTTTCGCTATATAGTAGCATAACGATTGTTTCCAATCAGTTTACAATTTACAATATCAATAAAGAAGTGCAACAATTACAAGCAGACATTCAAGAGCAACAAAAACAAAATCGCGATTTATACGCACAAGTGCAAGAGTTAAGCACATATGAGCGCATTTTAGCGAAAGCGAGAGAACTTGGTTTAACATTAAACGAAAATAACGTAAAAGTTGTGCAGGACTGATGCCAAATGAGAAAGCATAAACATACACATAGAGGAGCAGCTATATGTTTCGCTTTTTTTAGCTTGCTCTTTTTTATATTGTTTGGGCGTTTCGTTTATTTACAAGCAACAGGGAAAGCGGATGGAAGAGTGCTAGCGATTGAGGCGCAAGAACGTTATTTAAAAAAACAAGTGCTTGAAGCGAAGCGAGGGACGATTTTTGATCGGTACGGTGAAGTCATCGCAGAAGACATTCCTTCTTACACGGTCGTTGCCATTCTCGATCCGAACATGCCGCAACACGTGACTGATCCGGAAGAAACAGCCCGTAAACTCGCACCGCTATTAAAGATGGATGTAGCGGATGTAGAGCGCATTTTGAAAAAAAAGGCGCATCAAGTCGAGTTCGGCCCGAACGGTCGCGGCATTAGCCATACGCTTAAGCAAAAAATTGAGGCGTTACAGCTTCCAGGCATTACGTTTGTACGCGATTCAAAACGATTTTATCCGAACGGTACGTTTGCATCATACGTTGTCGGCTATGCTCAAAAAGATGAGGCGACGGGCGAGATTATCGGAAAAATGGGCATTGAAAAACAGTTTAATGAACAGTTAAAAGAAAAAGATGGAAAGGTCTATTATAAAGGCGACCAACAAGGGTTTAAACTACCTTATTCAGATGAAGACATCGTTCCACCGCAAAACGGAAAAGATATATATTTGACAATTGACAAAAAAATCCAAACGTTTTTAGAAGATGCGATGAATGCGGTTGAAAAACAATATGCTCCGAAAAAAATGATCGCCATCGTGGCAGATGCGAAAACAGGGGCGATTTTAGCGATGAGCACTCGCCCAAGCTTTAATCCGAACAAACGAAATATTGAAAACTACTTGAACGATGCGATTGCGTACCCATACGAACCGGGATCGACAATGAAAATTTTTACGCTTGCAGCCGCCGTGAATGAAGGTGTGTTTCAAGCAAACGAGACGTATCAATCCGGTTCTTATCAAGTTGGAAACCATCGGATTCGCGACCATAATAAAGTCGGTTGGGGAAAAATTACGTTTCTTGAAGGCGTGCAACGTTCGTCAAACGTTGCATTCGCAAAAATTGTGCGCGAAAAACTAGGGGAAGATCGCTTTTTACAATATTTGCATCGCTTCCATTTTAACGAGCCGACAGGCATTGAATTGCCGGGAGAAAAGGTGGGAAACATTTTATATCGCTATCCGATCGAAAAAGTGACGACAGGTTTCGGCCAAGGAACATCGGTTACACCAATTCAACAAATTCAAGCGGCTACGGCGATTGCAAACGGCGGAAAAATGATGAAACCGTACGTTGTCGATCGCATCGTTGATCCAGACAGCGGGAAAACGGTCGCAAAACATGAACCGACCGTTGTCGATACACCGATTTCAAAAGAAACAGCAGAAAAAGTATTAGACATTTTAGAAACGGTCGTTACATCTGAAAAAGGAACAGGGCGTCCGTACCAGATTGAAGGTTATCGAGTGGCAGGGAAAACAGGAACGGCGCAAATTCCAGATCCGAAAGGCGGATATTTAATAGGGCACCAAAACTATATGTTCTCGTTCTTAGGCATGGCACCGCGCGAAAATCCGCGCTTAATTATGTATGTCGCTGTGCAACAACCAAACATTTCATATACGGAAACGGGAGCGGCGCCCGTATCGATGATTTTTAATCCCGTCATGAAAAATAGTTTACAATATTTAAACATTCAACCGACTGTTGAGAAAAAGCGGGAGAAAAAAGACAAAAGCATCCCTCTTCCTTCGTATGTCGGTCAATCGGTTGAACAGGCGTCACAGTCGTTGAAAAAAAAGGGTTCAATGTAACGATCATCGGAAAAGGAACAGAAGTGCGCTCGCAAATTCCGAAAGAAGGGGAACACGTCGTTGCACCCGATCGCATTTTGTTGCAAACGGACGGACAAGCGATCATGCCAGATGTGACAGGCTGGTCGTTGCGCGATGTTATGAAGCTAGCTGATTTGTTGCAGTTAAAACCAAGCTTTATCGGAAGTGGATATGTGTTTAGACAAAATATCTCTCCGGGAGCGGTTGTAAAACAACACGACTATATCATTGTCGAGCTTGCAAAACCGTCACATATTGATGAAAAACAACAAACAGACACCGAACAACAAGTAGACGGTCCAGTCGATTAGTTCTATATAGAACGGTACAAGCATATAGTGGAACGAGCTGAAACATATAAGGAGGTTCTACGATATGCGCGCAGTGACCGTTCGCAAACGATTAACGGCCGTTTTGTTGATCGGATTTCTCATTTTTGCGATTATTGATATACGTCTCGGTTATGTCCAATTCGTTTTAGGAGATATGTTAACGGAACGAGCGAAAGATTTATGGAGCCGGAATATTCCGTTTGAGCCAGAGCGCGGAGAAATCGTCGATCGCAACGGGGTGCCTTTAGCGACAAACGTGAGCGCCCCGTCTGTGCTCGTCGTTCCAAGACAAATTGAAAACCCATCTGAAGTCGCGAATGAACTTGCACGCATATTAAATATGCCCGTCGAAAAAGCATATAAACATGTGACGAAAAAAACGTCTATTGAACGCATTCATCCAGAAGGGCGAAAAATTTCAAATGAGCAAGCAAAGCAAATTCGCGATTTAGGGATGAAAGGGGTATATATCGCGGAAGACTCGAAACGTTACTATCCGTTTGGAAGCTATTTATCGCACGTGCTCGGATTTGCAGGTATTGACAATCAAGGATTAATGGGTCTTGAACTATATTACGATAAACAACTAAGCGGTAAACCGGGGTCGGTTCAATTTTATTCCGATGCGAAAGGAAAGCGCATGCCGGGAATGGCAGATGCATACACACCGCCTGTGGACGGTCTTGACTTAAAATTGACGATTGACACGCGCGTCCAAACGATTTTAGAACGGGAACTGACGATCGCAGAAGCGACATATCGCCCAGATGGCATCATGGCGATTGCGATGAACCCGAACAACGGAGAAATTTTAGGGATGGCAAGCCGTCCGACGTTTGACCCTGCCGATTTTCAACACGTTCCTCCTGAAATTTTTAACCGTAACTTGCCGATTTGGAGTACGTATGAACCGGGATCGACGTTTAAAATTATTACGCTTGCGGCGGCATTAGAAGAAAAAAAAGTCGATTTGTTGAAAGAACATTTTTACGATCCGGGATATGTGAAAGTCGCTGGGGCGACGCTTCATTGTTGGAAGCGTGGTGGTCATGGCGACCAAACGTTTCTTGAAGTTGTGCAAAACTCGTGCAACCCCGGATTCGTTGAACTCGGTGAACGGCTTGGCAAAGAAAAACTATTTCAATATATTCGCGCATTCGGCTTTGGTGAAAAAACAGGAATCGATTTGCAAGGAGAAGGAAAAGGTATTTTGTTTCCGCTCCATCGCGTCGGACCGGTCGAACAAGCGACGACAGCTTTCGGTCAAGGGGTAGCTGTTACACCGATTCAACAAGTCGCAGCGGTCGCAGCGGCGGTAAACGGTGGCATTTTATATCAACCGTACATTGCAAAAGAATGGCTCGATCCGGTCACGGGGGAAGTCGTACGCCGTCAAACGCCGAAAGCAAAACGGAGAGTTATTTCCGAGGAAACGTCCAAGCAAATTCGCTATGCGCTTGAAAGCGTTGTGGCACAAGGAACAGGTAAGGGAGCGTTTGTCGATGGTTATCGCGTTGGCGGTAAAACAGGTACGGCACAAAAAGCGAAAGATGGTCAATATTTAAAAGATAACCATATCGTTTCATTTATCGGCTTTGCTCCAGCGGACGATCCGCAAATTGTTGTATATGTCGCTGTCGACAATCCGAAAGGAACGGTGCAATTTGGGGGTGTCGTCGCCGCTCCGATTGTTGGAAATATTATGGAAGATAGTTTGCGTGCACTCGGTGTAAAACCGCGTAAACAACAAATAGAAAAAGAGACGACGTGGCTCGATGTGCGCTATGTAGAAGTGCCGAATTTAATCGGTTTAACAAAAAAAGATTTGCAACAACAGCTTTTTCACTTAAAATTAGATGGTAGTGGCGAAGGTGATACGGTCATTGAACAGGCGCCGAAGCCTGGAGTCAAAGTGAAAGAAGGAGCGACGATCCGGGTTTATTTTGGAACGAAACGGTAAAGCCTAGAGGAAGTATCCTCATGGCTTCTTTTTCTGTTTGTATAAGAAAAAAGAAAGGAACGATCGGCATGAAGTTACAAACGTTGCTTCAATATTTACATAACTTTACACCATGCGTAACAGAAAATCCAACGATTACATCCATTGAAATGGACTCAAGAGAAGTGCAACAAGGTTCGTTGTTTGTATGCATCAAAGGGTTTACCGTAGACGGTCACGATTTTGCTGAACAAGCCGTAGCGCGCGGAGCGGTTGCGATCATTGCGGAACGACCGCTCGCATTGCCTGTGCCGGTCATTTATGTGAACGATAGCCGCAGAGCATTAGCGATGTTAGCTGATGCGTTTTACGGTCAGCCGACGCATCATCTTCATTTAATCGGTGTAACGGGAACGAACGGAAAAACGTCGACGACGCATTTCATTGAACGCATATGTCGTCATGCGGGAAAAAAAACGGGTCTCATTGGCACGATTAACATGAAAATAGGCGATGAAACGTATGATGTAAACAATACAACACCTGAATCGCTCATCTTGCAAAAAATGTTTCGTAAAATGGTCGATGCGGATGTGGACGTTGCTGCGATGGAAGTCTCTTCACATGCGCTACATATGGGGAGGGTGCATGGTTGCGATTTTGATGTTGCTGTGTTTACGAATTTAACGCAAGACCATTTAGACTACCATCAAACGATGGACCATTATCGTTGGTCGAAAGGGTTATTGTTTGCGCAACTCGGCAACCGTTTTGACCATCAACGTCCAAAGTTTGCGATATTGAATGCAGACGATGCGGCTTCCGAAGAATACAAAAAAAGTACAGCGGCCCATGTTGTCACATACGGCATTCATCATGAAAGTGACATCATGGCGAAAAACATTGAAATGGCAACGAGTGGCACGACGTTTCAGCTCGTTACACCAATCGAAACGGTGCAAGTGAAAATGAAGTTAATTGGCATGTTTAACGTGTATAATATATTAGCTGCTGTGAGCGCTTGTCTCGTCTCGAACATTCCGCTCACGACGATTGTTGAAGCGATCGCTCATATGGAAGGCGTTCCGGGCCGCTTTGAAGTTGTGGACGCTGGCCAGCCGTTTACGGTCATCGTCGATTACGCCCATACGCCAGATAGTTTAGAAAATGTGTTGCAAACAATTCGGCAGTTTGCGAAAAAGCGCGTATTTGTCGTCGTCGGTTGCGGTGGAGATCGCGATCGGACGAAGCGGCCATTGATGGCACAAATCGCTGTCCAATATAGCGATGTGCCGATTTTTACATCCGATAATCCGCGCTCAGAAGAACCGCTCGCCATTTTAAATGATATGAAACAAGGGGTAACAGAAGATGTCGTATGTATCGTCGATCGAAAAGAGGCGATTACATATGCGATTGAGCAAGCTGAAGAAGGCGATGTCGTTTTAATCGCAGGAAAAGGACATGAAACGTATCAAATAATTGGCAAAGACGTGTTATATTTCGATGATCGTGTCGTCGCACGCGAAGCTATTCAACGAAGAAAAGATAAATAGGAGATGAGGAAGGTGCAGCGATCATGAACGAGAAAGTCATTTTGTTTACGGCAGGGCTTGCTTTTATTATTACGGTTGTATTATCGCCCATTTTCATTCCGTTTTTAAGGCGATTAAAATTTGGGCAAAGCATTCGTGAGGAAGGACCAAAATCACATCAAAAAAAATCAGGGACGCCAACGATGGGCGGGTTAATGATTTTACTATCGCTTTCGATCACGACATTTGTCATGAGCGATCTATTTTTTGAACGGACAGCACAAACGTACTTATTGTTGTTTGTGACGATAGGCTACGGATTGCTCGGCTTTGTTGACGATTTCATTAAAGTTGTTATGAAGCGCAACCTTGGCTTAACGAGCAAACAAAAACTAGCAGGGCAATTACTCATTGCGCTCATCTTTTACTTTTTCTTTCAACACTATAGCATTTCAACGGTCGTTTCGATCCCAGGGACAGACGTTTCCATTGATTTAGGAGCTGCGTATATTTTGCTTATTATTTTTATGCTTGTTGGCGGTTCGAATGCCGTCAATTTAACAGATGGATTAGACGGCTTGCTTGCGGGAACAGCAGCGATCGCGTTTGGTGCATATGCTGTATTGGCGTGGAATCAAGGGCAGTACGATATCGCCATTTTTAACGTTGCTGTCGTCGGTGCAGTGCTTGGATTTCTCGTATTTAACGCGCACCCTGCAAAAGTGTTTATGGGGGATACCGGCTCACTTGCGCTTGGTGGGGCGATTGTCACCGTTGCGATTTTAACGAAACTTGAAATATTATTAGTCATTATCGGCGGCGTATTCGTCATCGAAACGTTATCTGTTATTATTCAAGTCATTTCGTTTAAAACGACAGGCAAACGCGTGTTTCGCATGAGCCCGCTTCATCATCATTACGAATTAATCGGCTGGTCTGAATGGCGCGTCGTTGTAACGTTTTGGGCGGTTGGCCTACTATTTGCCATCTTAGGAATTTATATTGAGGTGTGGGTATGATATATAACGGAAAAAAAGTGTTTGTATTAGGTTTAGCGAAAAGCGGATGGGCAGCGGCGAAACGGCTTCGTGAGCTCGGCGCCGATGTCGTCGTCAATGATCGAAATGAACCAAGTGAACAACAAAGACGGGAGCTAGAAGCGCTCGGCATTCGTCTCGTGTGCGGCGGACATCCGCTTGAATTGCTTGATGAGCCGTTTGATTTCGTTGTAAAAAATCCAGGCATTCCGTACACGAACGAGCTGGTACAAAAAGCGCTTAACAAACATATCCCGGTCATTACCGAAGTGGAAATTGCTTATGAAACGTCAGAAGCGCCGATTATCGGCATTACAGGTTCAAACGGAAAAACGACGACGACGACGCTCATTTTTCATATGTTGCAAGAAGCAAAACGGCGTCCGTTAATCGCCGGAAATATCGGAACGGTCGCGTGCGAAGTCGCGAAACAAGCGACAAAAGATGACGTCATCGTCATGGAGTTATCTTCGTTCCAGCTGCTTGGGACGCTTCGTTTTCGCCCGCACATCGCGGTGTTGTTAAACATTTTCGATGCGCATTTAGACTACCATGGGACGAAAGAAGCGTATGCGGAAGCGAAAGGAAACATTTTTAAAAACCAAACAGAAACCGACTACGCCGTCGTCAATGCCGACGATCCAATCGTTATGCAATTGGTGGAAAAAAGCCGCGCGCAAAAAGTGCCATTTTCCGCTAAAACGCCATTATCATACGGGGCGACAGTAAAAGAAGGGGCCATTTATTTTCATGACGAGCGCATCATCGATATCGCAAATATAGCATTGCGGGGGGCGCATAACATAGAAAATATACTAGCGGCTGTTGCTGCGGCAAAACTTGCGGGTGCAGACAACGATTCAATACGCGGCGTATTAACGACGTTTACAGGTGTGCCACATCGATTGCAATTCGTCACTGAAATAAACGGTCGAAAATTTTATAACGACTCGAAAGCGACAAACATGCTGGCGACACAAAAAGCGTTAAGCGCTTTTCATGAGCCGGTCATTTTACTTGCGGGCGGGTTAGATCGCGGCAATGAATTTGATGAGCTATTGCCGTATTTAAACAATGTAAAAGCGGTCATTACGTTCGGACAGACAGCACCGAAAATTGAACGTGTTGCGCGTGAAGCAGGAATACAGCAAGTGAAACGTGTCGATAATGTGGAACAAGCAGCTTTTGCCGCATATGAATGGTCGTCGCCGGGCGATGTGATTTTACTCTCCCCAGCTTGTGCAAGTTGGGATCAATATAAAACTTTCGAACAGCGTGGGGACATGTTTGTACATGCGGTGCATAAGCTTAAATAAGACGAATTTTAAGTAAATTGAGGTGTTCCGCATTGCATGGAAAAAAGTCTGCACCTGATTTTTTGTTAATGATCATCACGTTTTCGTTGTTGGCGATCGGGCTCATCATGGTGTATAGCGCAAGCGCCATTTGGGCGGACTACAAGTTTTACGATTCGTTTTTCTTTGCCAAGCGCCAGCTGTTGTTTGCAGGGGTTGGCATTGTAGCGATGTTTTTTTTCATGAACATCGACTATTGGACGTGGCGCACGTGGGCGAAAGTGTTGCTTATTGTTTGTTTCATTCTTCTCGTCCTCGTCTTAATTCCAGGCATCGGCATGGTGCGCAACGGTTCGCGAAGCTGGATTGGCGTTGGCGCGTTTTCCATTCAGCCATCTGAATTTATGAAAATGGCGATGATCGCATTTTTGGCGAAATATTTATCTGAAAATCAAAAAAAAATCGCGTCGTTTAAACAAGGGTTACTCCCATCATTGACGCTCGTTTTTATCGCGTTTGGCATGATTATGTTGCAGCCCGATTTAGGAACAGGAACGGTGATGGTCGGCACGTGTGTCGTCATGATTTTTGTTGCTGGCGCGCGCATGAGTCATTTTGTCGTTCTCGGTTTGCTCGGATTAGCAGGGTTTGCCGGGCTCGTGTTATCTGCTCCGTATCGCATCAAGCGTATTACGTCGTTTTTAAACCCGTGGGAAGATCCGTTAGGAAGTGGTTTTCAAATCATTCAATCGCTTTATGCGATCGGACCGGGCGGGCTATTTGGGCTCGGGTTAGGGCAAAGCCGGCAAAAGTTTTTTTACTTACCTGAGCCCCAAACGGACTTTATTTTTGCCATTTTAGCGGAAGAACTCGGATTTATCGGCGGTTCGCTCGTTTTGCTTTTGTTTAGTTTATTGCTTTGGCGCGGCATTCGCATCGCTTTAGGCGCACCGGATTTGTACGGCAGTTTTTTAGCTGTCGGCATTATCGCGATGATTGCGATTCAAGTGATGATTAATATCGGAGTGGTGACCGGATTAATGCCGGTGACAGGTATTACGTTGCCGTTTTTAAGCTATGGTGGATCGTCTTTGACGCTCATGCTTATGGCGATTGGCGTCTTGTTAAACATTAGCCGTTACGCGCGATATTAAAGGCTGACTTCATGGAAGTCAGCTTCTTCTGTTACTTTCGATGAGGGGGAAAAACAATGAAAATTGTAGTTAGTGGTGGCGGAACAGGCGGACATATTTATCCTGCTCTTTCATTCATTCATGAGGTGAAAAAACAACACCCAAACGTTGATGTATTATATATCGGGACGAAAAAAGGATTAGAAAGCACGATCGTTCCAAGAGAAAACATTCCGTTTTATGCGATTGACATTAGCGGATTCAAGCGTAGTTTATCTTTTGAAAACGTCAAAACAATTGCCCGCTTTATTAAAAGTGTGCGCACGTGTAAAAAACTGTTGAAACAATATAAGCCAGACGTTGTGCTCGGAACGGGCGGATACGTGTGCGGACCTGTCGTGTATGCGGCAGCTAAACTAGGTATCCCAACGATCATTCATGAACAAAATAGCATTCCGGGACTGACGAACAAATTTTTAAGTCGCTATGTTCATAAAGTTGCCATTTGCTTTGAAGAAACAAAACAATATTTTCCACCCGAAAAAGTCGCGTTAACTGGAAACCCGCGCGCTTCAGAAGTCGTAGGAAAAGATGGGCGAGAGGCGAAACGATCGCTCGGGTTAGATGAGAAAAAAAAGACGGTGCTCATTGTTGGCGGAAGTCGTGGGGCGCGCCCGATAAATGAGGCGTTTTTACAAGTGCTACAACAAGTCGAACAAAAACCGTACCAATTTTTATATGTTACAGGTGACGTTCATTATGATAAAGTAATAAAGGCGGTGAACGATGTCGGCAATCCTTCAAACGTCATCATTCGCCCGTTTATTCATAATATGCCAGAAGTATTGGCAGGGGTCGATGTCATCGTCGCTCGCGCGGGCGCAACGACGCTAGCAGAAATTACAGCGCTCGGCATCCCGAGCATTTTAATCCCAAGCCCATATGTGACAAATAATCATCAAGAAAAAAATGCCCGAGCGCTTGAAAAAAAAGGAGCAGCGATCGTCCGTTTAGAAGGCGAATTGACGGGCGTGCGCTTGCTTGAAGATATCGATCACATATTGTTAGACGAACAAACGTTGACAAAAATGAAAGAAGCGGCATTTCAATTAGGCATTCGCGATGCGGCACAACGTTTATATCGCGTCATGGTGGAGATGATTTCATAAGTTGCATACGATATAGGAAAGAGGTAGAGGAGGATAGGCCATTGGAAAAACTACGTGAAGAGCTGCTTGAAGCAAACGTTGGAACGGTGAAAGAGAACGAACGAATGGCAAATCATACAACGATGAAAATCGGCGGACCAGCTGACTTGTTTGTTGAGCCGAAAAATCTAGATCGTTTAAAAAAGACGATGGAAATCGTGAAAAAATATAACGTCCGTTGGCGTGCGATCGGCCGTGGTTCGAACTTGCTCGTGCTAGACGAAGGCATTGAAGGCGTCGTCATTAAACTTGGCGAAGGATTAGACGACTTACAAATAAACGGGACAGAAGTGACGGTTGGCGGTGGCTATTCGCTTATTAAACTCGCGACAGTCATTAGTAAACAAGGATTGTCTGGCCTTGAGTTTGCTGGCGGTATTCCGGGATCGGTTGGCGGAGCGGTATATATGAATGCGGGCGCCCACGGTTCCGATATGTCGCGCATCGTCAAAAAAGCACAAATTTTATTTGAAGACGGGACGATCGAATGGTTGACGAATGAAGAAATGGAATTTTCGTATCGCACATCCGTTTTACAAACAAAGCGTAAAGGCATTTGTGTCGCAGCAACACTTGAAATGAAAAAAGGAAACCGCGACGAAATTGTCGCGGCGATGCAAAAAAACAAAGATTATCGCCGCGAAACACAACCGTGGAACTATCCGTGCGCCGGAAGTATTTTTCGCAATCCGCTCCCTCACTACGCCGGACAGTTAATTGAAAAAGCAGGATTAAAAGGCTATACGATCGGTGGGGCGAAAATTTCAGAACAACATGCGAATTTTATTGTGAATGCAGGCGGAGCGACGGCAAAAGATGTGCTCGAGCTCATCGATTACGTGAAAAAAACCATTTACGATTTATACGGTGTTTCGTTGCAAACAGAAGTTGAAATTGTTGGGCGGAAGTAATACATTTTCCCCATCCTAATTTTTTCTATATCATGCTATAATAAATTTTGAAACAATGAACTAACGGTTGCTGACGTACACCGTTAGTTTTCTTGTTATTTTGATTTGGTCCATCGACCGAGGTGGAGTGAATGGAAAAAGGAAAAGTTGTTGTTCTTGAAGAACGTGTACCGAAGTTAAAAGAGCAGCGAAGACAGCGCGCGAATCGCTTACTTGTTGCATATATCGCTCTATTTTTTATGCTTTTGTTAGCTGTCATTTATGCCCAGTCGCCGCTTAGCAATGTCGCAGTCATCCACGTTGAAGGGAATCGGCATATCGCTTCTCAAGATGTCATTCAATTAAGCGGTGTGACGAAAAAAACAAGCTTTTGGAAAGTGAAAAAAGACGAAGTCGAACAGCGCATTCAACAACATCCAGAAGTGAAAGAAGTAAGCGTGAAAAAACGAATTCCGAATCGCATTGACATCGTGATCGTCGAACGAAAGCGCATCGCTTACATTTTAGACAAGCATTCGTTTCTGCCGATTTTAGAGAATGGAAAAGTGTTAACGGATGTCAAACGGGCGATTCCGAGCGATGCCCCCATCTTAATTGGATGGAAAGAAGGGGAGGCTATTCAAGATATGGCTACCCAATTGGCACATACGCCAAGTTCGATTTTAAACCTCATTTCAGAAATTCATTACACCCCAAGCTCATCTGACCGAAGACATATTACCGTCTATATGAATGATGGCATAGAAGTCAGTGCGACGATTGATCGTTTTGCGGAAAAAATCGCTCACTATCCTTCGATTGTCAGCCAGTTGCAACCGGGGATGAAAGGTGTTCTTCATCTAGAGATGAGCACATATTTCAAGCCGTACGAAGCGGATGAAGGGAATGAAAAAGATGAAAATGAACGGTAATCACGTCGTTTTATCGTTCGTTTGCTTAGTTTTAGGCTTTATGCTCGTCCTCTCCTACCAAATGGCAAAAAAAGAAACGGCTAACCGCCAACTAGAACGCCAATGGGATAAAGAGTACGAATACCGCGAGCAGTTGATTAAGCAACAAGAACAAAATCGCAAACTGCAAGCGGAACTATTTAACAAACAACAACGTGTGCGTGAAATTGAAAAAGAGCTAGCAAACGAAGAACAAGTGTACTTTAACCTCGTTGAAGATGCAGAACGATTGCGTATGTATCTCGGAAAAGTAAAGGTAAAAGGAAAAGGAGTAGAAGTGACGTTATCTGACGCGTCGTACATCCCTTCTGAAGCGAATGCGACAAACTATATTGTTCATGAGCAACACGTATTTCAAGTTGTAAACGAACTATGGATTGCAGGGGCATCGGCGGTGGCGATTAACGGGCAGCGACTGTCGCATCGTTCGTACATCGTTTGTAACGGTCCGGTCATTGAAATTGATGGAACACAGCATCCCGCTCCGTTTGTCATTCAAGCGATCGGCGATCCGAACGTGCTCATTCCAGCGTTAACGATTGCCGGTGGTGTCAAAGATCAATTGACGAGCGATCATATTGTTGTTGATATTGTAGAAAAGGCAGAAGTGACGATGGAACCAATTATGCAAAAATAAAAGGAGGGGCGCTGTTGACGCGAAAAACGATATGGCATTTTACGTTTGTTTCGCTTATTATCGGCTTTATGTTAGCGATCCAATTTCAGACGAGCCAAGAGCCTGATGTGCGCGATACACGTGACATATGGGAAATACGACGAGATTTACAAAAAGAACAAGAGTTACATAAACAGCTGTTAAATGAAATTCGAAAATATGAAGAGACGTTAGAACAATACGAACAGCAACGTTCAGAAAATAAAGGGGCTATTTTGCGCCAAACGGTAGAGGAGTTGAAAAAAGAAGCGGGATTGACAGAAGTTGTCGGTGAAGGGATCGTGCTTTATATTGAGCAAATGTATGACGAATCATACGTCGGTCCGGTTAGCGATACGATATCAGCAGATTTACTGCGCCGGCTAATTAACGAATTAAATATGTACGGAGCTGAACATATATCGATTGCCGATCAACGCCTTGTTAACACAACGGTCATTCGCGACATTAACGGTGTGACGAAAGTTGATTCGTATCCGCTTCGCTCCTTTCCAATTGAAATAAAAGTCATTACCCCCGATGCTGAAAAAATGTACAACCGACTGAAAGCATCAACTATTGCCGATGACTTTGCGCTTGAAAATTTGCTCCTTACCGTTTCAGAGCCACAACAACGGGTCGTGATCTCTCCATACGATGGCACAGTGCGTGTGAAACGAATGGAAGCGGTCGAAGAGGATAGGAGGTGAAAAGGATGTGGCTTCCATTGCTCGGTTTACTGCTCGGCATACTGCTCGGATTGTTGACGGATTGGCGCATTCCGAGCGAATATTCGAGCTACTTATCTATCGCTGTGCTGGCGGCGTTCGATACGCTCATTGGCGGCATTCGTGCCCATTTACAAAATATTTACGATGAGCACGTATTTGTATCCGGATTTTTTTTTAATATTATTTTAGCAACAAGTTTAGCTTTTCTCGGTGTTCATCTTGGTGTAGACTTGTATTTAGCAGCTGTATTTGCGTTCGGTGTGCGCCTGTTTCAAAACATCGCTGTCATCCGCCGAATTTTGCTAACAAAATGGTTAGAAAACCGCCAAAAAAATCGCTTATAAAAAAGGGAATGCTGTTCGAATGTGGAATATAGTGTTGATATACATAGCAACGTTCATTTTGTAAAGGAGGTGCCACCAGAATGAACAGCAACGATTTTTATGTTAGTCTTGACATCGGTACATCTAGTGTAAAAGTGATCATTGGCGAAATGATCAATGATCAGTTAAACATCATCGGTGTCGGCAATGTGAAATCGCAAGGGCTGAAAAAAGGCTCTATTATTGATATAGATGAAACAGTACAATCAATTAAACGAGCGGTTGAACAAGCAGAACGGATGGTCGGCGTAACGATTAAAGGCGCGATTGTCGGAGTGAACGGCAATCATATTCAACTTCAGCCGTGCAACGGAATTGTTGCTGTATCAAGCGAAAATAAAGAAATTACAAATGAAGATGTGACGCGCGTCATTGAAGCGGCACAAGTCGTTTCCATTCCCCCAGAGCGCGAAATTATCGATGTCATTCCGAAACAGTTTATCGTCGATGGGCTTGACGGAATTAACGATCCGCGCGGTATGCTAGGCGTTCGCTTAGAAATGGAAGGCACGATGATTACCGCATCAAAAACCGCTTTACATAACGTGCTTCGTTGTGTAGAACGAGCGGGATTACAAGTGCTTGACGTATGTCTTCAACCGCTGGCCGCAGCGTCGATTGCCCTATCGAAAGATGAGAAAAATTTAGGTGTTGCGCTCGTTGATATCGGCGGCGGTTCGACGACAGTTGCCGTATTTGAACAAGGATTTTTACAGGCGACGACCGTGCTTCCGATCGGTGGCGAACATATTACAAAAGACTTATCGATCGGCATGCGCACGTCGACAGAAGATGCAGAACGCATTAAACTAAAACATGGACATGCGTTTTATGATCTCGCTTCTGATGAAGAAGTATTCACCGTTCCGATTATCGGCACCGATCAACATCAACAATTTACCCAATTAGAAATTGCCGATATGATCGAGGCACGGGTAGAAGAAATTTTACAAATGGTACAAGCAGAAATTCGAAGACGCGGATTTCGCGACTTGCCTGGCGGATATGTGCTGACCGGTGGCACAGTAAATATGCCGGGCGTATTAGAACTTGCGGAAGCGATATTTAACCATACCGTTCGCGTGGCGATGCCAGATTATATTGGCGTGCGCGATCCGCAATATACAAACGGTGTCGGTTTCATTCAATTCTCTTATAAAAATGCGAAGTTGCAAGGAAGAAACGTTCCTGTTCTTTCTCTCGGAGCGGCAAACGATTTCCAAGCGGAAAAAAAGGTGCATAAAGCGCCAGCGAAGCCGAAACAAAAAGAAGAACATTTAGGACAGAAAGTAAAGAAATTTTTCGGATACTTTTTTGAATGACAATTTGAATGGCTAGGAGGATTATGTCATGTTGGAGTTTGACACGACTGTTGATCAGTTAGCGACAATTAAAGTAATCGGTGTCGGCGGCGGCGGAAACAACGCTGTCAACCGCATGATTGAACATGGAGTACAAGGTGTTGAATTTATTGCGGTCAATACAGATGCCCAAGCGTTAAACTTATCAAAAGCGCCAACGAAACTGCAAATTGGAGCGAAATTGACGCGCGGATTAGGTGCGGGGGCAAATCCAGAAGTAGGAAAAAAAGCGGCGGAAGAAAGTAAAGAACAAATTGAAGAAGCGCTCAAAGGGGCCGATATGGTATTCGTTACAGCCGGCATGGGCGGAGGAACAGGAACAGGGGCGGCTCCAGTCATCGCTCAAATTGCGCGCGATTTAGGTGCGCTCACAGTCGGCGTCGTTACCCGACCGTTTACGTTCGAAGGAAGGAAGCGTGCGATGCAGGCGGCAAGCGGTATAGCAGCGATGAAAGAAGCGGTCGATACGCTCATCGTCATTCCGAACGATCGTTTATTAGAAATTGTTGATAAAAATACGCCGATGCTAGAAGCGTTCCGTGAAGCAGACAACGTGCTTCGTCAAGGCGTACAAGGCATCTCTGACTTAATTGCTGTGCCGGGATTAATTAACTTAGACTTCGCTGATGTGAAAACAATTATGTCAAATAAAGGTTCCGCTCTGATGGGAATCGGCGTCGCAACGGGAGAAAATCGCGCGGCAGAAGCTGCGAAAAAGGCGATTTCAAGCCCGCTATTAGAAACGTCGATCGACGGTGCGCAAGGGGTGTTAATGAACATTACAGGCGGCACGAATTTAAGCTTGTACGAAGTGCAAGAAGCAGCCGACATCGTCGCATCCGCTGCCGACCAAGATGTAAATATGATTTTCGGTTCTGTCATTAACGAAAACTTAAAAGACGAAATTATCGTTACTGTCATTGCGACAGGATTTAACGAAGAAGTTAACCAAGCAAAAGCAACGCGACAAGCCGTTGTCAAACCAACGGTTGGCGTCAAGCGCGAGAAAAAAGAAGAACCAGTCGTCGACTATCCGCCAACGCGCGGCCAACAAGTAGAAGACCCGCTCGACATCCCAGCCTTTTTGCGCAACCGCAATCGTCGCCGTTAAAAAAACGCTCACGACTCGTGGGCGTTTTTTTTATTCATCATTTGACAAAATCTCTAAAGAAATGACGTCATCGTTTGACACACTTTTCTATTGGAAGTGCTATATACTAGTTTCAAGATGTTTCAAGATAAGGAGGGGATGCCGCTGATTTATGCCGATGTCGTATGGTTATTAAATTTTTGTTTCGATGCGATGTTGCTATGGCTTGCAGCGATCATGCTGAAGCGTCGCGTGCACTTATGGCGCCTTATGCTTTCTGCATTGTTCGGCTCGCTGCTCGTCTTGCTCGTATTCACTCCTTTTGCTTATATGACATCTCATTTCGTAACGAAACTCGTCATCTCTTTTGTCATCGTTTGGATTTGTTTTGGTTTCCATCGCTTTCGTTTTTTTATCGAAAATGTGCTCGCTTTTTATTTTGCAACGTTTATGCTTGGCGGAGGAATGGTCGCCTTTCACTTTTTGCTAGAAAGTGAAATGACGCCTTATTCATCCGGATGGCTCACACATTCGACTTCTATTAGTTGGTTGTTTGTTATCATCATGTTTCCGATTTTATGGCTACTATCGAAAGTGCAAATGGGAACGATTCGGGAAAAAAAGTTGCGGTTTGAACATGTCATTCATGTGCGTGTGACATGTGTCGGACAAACGGTATCGTTAAAAGGATTAGTTGATAGCGGAAATCAATTGCGTGATCCGTTAACAAATACACCGGTCATGATCGTCGAATTGCAACCGTTCGCACACATCTTCCCTCAAGCTGTTTTACAAATGATTCAAAAACGGACGTACACAGATGACATCCCGAGCGAATGGGTGAGCCGAATACGTTTCATCCCGTATCGTGCCGTTGGCGTCGAGCAACAGCTACTAGTAGCCATCAAGCCAGACGAAGTGCAATGGTCGGACGGAAAACAATGGACATCTGTCAAAAAAGTGCTTGTTGGCTTTTATCCGTCATCATTATCAGCAGACGGAGAGTATAACTGCATCGTTCATCCGCATATGGTTATGTCGCAAGCTTCGTAATTATTATTATCATACGGCCGTTCGTGCTGAAATAGAAGGAGGTTTTTTATGAAGTTATTCAAATTACGTCTCACATATGTATGGTACAAACTATTAAAAAAATTAGGGCTGAAAGCGGACGAAATTTATTACATCGGTGGAAGTGAAGCGTTGCCGCCGCCACTTACAAAAGAGGAAGAAGAAATGTTGCTTCAAAAACTTCCTTCTGGAGATGAAACTGCGCGCTCGCTACTTATTGAACGAAACCTTCGTCTCGTCGTTTACATTGCACGAAAGTTTGAAAATACTGGCATTAATATTGAAGATTTAATTAGCATCGGTACGATCGGATTAATTAAAGCGGTCAATACGTTTAATCCGGAGAAAAAAATTAAACTCGCTACATATGCGTCGCGCTGCATTGAAAATGAAATTTTAATGTATTTACGGCGCAACAATAAAGTGCGCTCCGAAGTGTCATTTGACGAACCGTTAAACATTGACTGGGACGGCAACGAATTGTTGTTGTCGGACGTGTTAGGGACAGAAGATGACATCATTACGAAAGATTTAGAAGCGAATATTGACCGCAATTTACTATTTCGTGCACTCGATCAATTAAGTGATAGGGAAAAACAAATTATGGAACTTCGCTTCGGTTTAACTGGAGGAGAAGAAAAAACGCAAAAAGATGTCGCGGACTTATTAGGCATTTCCCAGTCATACATTTCCCGTTTAGAAAAGCGAATTATTAAACGATTGCGAAAAGAGTTTAACAAAATGATGTAATGCATATTTTTCCCTTCGAAGGAGATACTGAAAGCTGACAGCATCTCCCGCTAGGAGGGAAAGACATGGCAAGAAACAAAGTTGAAATTTGCGGCGTTGATACATCGAAACTTCCCGTACTGAAAAATGAGGAAATGCGTGAATTATTCCGGCAAATGCAAGCCGGTGACATATCGGCACGCGAAAAATTAATTAATGGGAATTTGCGACTCGTATTAAGCGTCATTCAGCGATTTAACAATCGTGGTGAATATGTCGACGATTTGTTTCAAGTAGGCTGTATCGGACTTATGAAATCAATTGATAACTTTGATTTAAGCCAAAACGTGAAATTTTCCACGTATGCCGTGCCGATGATTATCGGTGAAATTCGCCGATATTTACGCGACAATAATCCGATTCGCGTGTCCCGCTCGCTGCGCGACATTGCGTATAAAGCGCTTCAATTGCGAGAAAAAATCATGAGCGAAACGGCAAAAGAGCCGACGGCAGAAGAAATTGCGAAAATACTAGACGTGCCTCATGAAGATGTTGTATTTGCGCTAGATGCGATTCAAGATCCTGTTTCGCTTTTCGAACCGATCTACAACGACGGTGGCGATCCGATTTATGTGATGGATCAGCTGAGCGACGAGAAAAATCGCGATACAAATTGGATTGAAGAAATTGCGTTGAAAGAAGGGCTTCGCCGTTTAAACGAGCGCGAAAAAATGATTATTCGCAAACGATTTTTTCAAGGAAAAACGCAAATGGAAGTGGCTGAAGAAATCGGCATTTCTCAAGCGCAAGTATCCCGTTTAGAAAAAGCCGCCATTAAACAAATGAATAAAAACATTCAATGGTAAACGACGCCTCCACCAAAAACGGTGGGGGCTTTTCTTATGTCGTGACTACAACAACCCGCTCATGCATACATATAAGTACATAAAATGAAAAAGGAGCGGAGAAACATGGTGAAAATTTCTGAATTACAACAAAAAGATGTCGTCAATGTCGCAAACGGCAAGCGACTCGGAAATATTGGAGACATCGATATTAACTTAACGACCGGTCAAATTGAAGCAATCATTATTATCGGTACGGGAAAAGTGCTCGGTTTATTTGGACGGGCGGATGAAATGATCATTCCGTGGCGCGATATTGTGAAAGTGGGCGCTGACGTCATTCTCGTTCGATTAGATAGCGATGAATAATTCACGTTTTCGGCAAGCTGTGATAAAATAGGAAAAAAAGTGATAAAATTGTACAAAGGATGTCGAATGATGAATGATATATTTCGCCAAGCGAGCGAATCATTGCTTTTATTTGACCAATGGGAACATGTCGTCGTCGCCTTTACCACAAAGCGAGGGGGAGTGAGCACCGGACCGTTTGCGACGTTAAACGTCGGTATGCACGTGCAAGATGATCAAACTGTTGTGTATCACAATCGAAAAAAAGTAGCGGACGAACTGAACGTTTCGCTTGATCGATGGGTATGTGCCGATCAAGTGCATGGCGTGCATATAGAAAAAGTGACGAACGAGCATGTGGGAAAAGGTGTGCGCACGTACGACACCGCTTTGCCGCATACAGACGGGCTGTATACGAGCGAGCGAGAAATCATGTTGGCGCTCTGTTTTGCGGATTGTGTTCCGCTTTACTTTTTTGCGCCAAATAAAAAGCGAATTGGAGTGGCACACGCCGGTTGGAAAGGAACCGTTCACAACATCGCAGGCGAAATGGTGAAGCGATGGAACGAAGAAGGGATAGATGCGCGCGATATTCACGTTGTCATCGGTCCGGCGATCGGCCGTTGTTGTTACGTCGTCGATGATCGCGTCATCGAATTCGTTCAAAAGGCGCTAGTCAACTCGCCCCAATCTCTTTATAATGAAACAAGTAAGGGACAATATGCGCTCGATTTAAAAGAAATGAATAAACAGCTCCTGCAACAAGCAGGTGTTCCGAGCGGTCATATCGCTGTTTCATCGTATTGCACAAGCTGTGAGCAGTCATTATTTTTCTCTCACCGTCGCGATGGCGGAAAAACAGGAAGAATGATGGCGCTTATTGGCTGGAGGTGATTATATGACGGTTAAACAACGTTTACAAACGATTCAACAACATATTGCTGAAGCGTGTGAAAAAACAGGACGAAACGCATCAGATGTTCAAATTGTGGCAGTAACAAAATACGTAAGCATCGCACGGGCAAAAGAGGCGATCGAAGCCGGCATCGTTCATTTAGGGGAAAGCCGTGCCGACGGTTTTTTACACAAATACGAAGCGATCGGAAAAAAAGCAACATGGCATTTCATCGGCACATTGCAATCGAGAAAAGTGAAACAAATCATTGATGACGTCGATTACATTCATTCGCTTGACCGTCTGTCGTTAGCAGAAGAAATCGACAAGCGAGCGAATCGCACGATCAAATGTTTCGTGCAAGTGAATGTGTCAGGCGAACAGTCGAAACACGGATTAGCGCCAGAAGACGTATTGCCGTTTATTGAAACATTATCTGCTTTTTCACGTATTCAAGTTGTCGGGTTGATGACGATGGCGCCGTATACGGATGATGAAGCGACGATTCGCCGTTGTTTTCGGACGCTGCGTGAGCTAAAAGAACGCGTGCAAGAAAAACAACTGCCGTACGCCCCTTGTACACAATTGTCGATGGGGATGTCAAACGATTATGTCATTGCGGTAGAAGAAGGAGCAACGTTTCTTCGACTCGGTACATGTCTTGTTGGTGAAGAGGAGGTGGAGTAAAATGGGATTTGTGAAAAAAATTCGCGACTTTTTTGATTTAGATGAAGAAAAATGGGAAGAAGATGAATATGAACAAGAAGAAGTCGCCCAGCAACCGAAAGTAGAACAAAAGCAAAACGTCGTCAGTTTACAAAGCGTGCAAAAATCGTCCAAGCTCGTTTTATTTGAGCCACGCGCTTATGCCGAAGTACAAGAAATTGCCGACCATTTAAAAAATCGACGTGCCGTTGTTGTCAACGTTCATCGTGTCGATCGTGACCAAGCGCGGCGCATCGTTGACTTTTTAAGCGGAACGGTGTATGCGATTGGCGGAGATATTCAACAAGTCGGATCTACGATTTTTTTATGCACGCCAGATAATGTCGATGTAAGCGGCTCGATTTCCGTTGTTTCTGACGATGAACCGACGATAAAGAGGTGGTAAATTTGTATCAAATGGCAAACTTTTTAGCAACAGTCATTGAAGTATATTCGTATGCGATCATCATTTACATTTTAATGTCTTGGTTTCCGAATGCGCGCGAAACGAAAGTGGGACAGTTTTTCGCCAATATTTGTGAGCCGTATTTAGAGCCGTTTCGCCGCTTCATTCCGCCGATTGGCATGATCGACATTTCTCCGATCGTCGCCTTGCTCGTTTTACGCTTTGCGACGGCAGGGGTTTATGGATTAGTCGATATGGTAAGTCGAGGGTTGTAATGGACATTTATCAACATTTTCGAAAGGAAGAGCATCATTTTATTGATCTCGTTTGCGAATGGAAGCGGCTCGTGACGGAACAATATGCTCCGAAACTCACAGATTTTTTAACTCCGCGTGAACAACAAATCGTCCGCTCGATTGTCGGCAATCACGATGAGGTGCACGTTGCTTTTTTTGGCGGTTCATCGTCGGTAGAGCGAAAGCGTGCATTACTATACCCGCCGTACTTGCAACCGAATGAAGATGATTTTCAATTATCGTTGTTTTCCGTTCGCTATCCGAAAAAGTTTGTGACGCTTGGGCACCGCGATGTGCTTGGTGCCTTATTGTCGCTCGGTGTAAAGCGTGAAAAGTTTGGCGACATCGTCATCGTTGAAGATGTCATTCAGTTTGTCGTCGCCAAAGAAATTGCGTCGTTTGTAAAAATGAACGTGACTTCGATTGGAAAAGCAAAAGTGTTACTAGAAGAACAACCGCTCTCCAAACTTCTTGATGTGAAAGAAGAATGGGAAGAAGAGACGTTGACCGTTTCTTCTTTGCGGCTTGACGCCATTTTAGCCCAATGTTTCCGCATATCGCGCCAAAAAGCGCAAGCGCTTATTGAACAAAGCTTCGCGAAAGTCAACTGGAAAACGGTTGACCAAGCGCATATGGAATGCCGAGAAGGCGATTTATTGTCGCTGCGCGGGTACGGTCGTTGCCGACTACAAACGATTGCTGGTCAAACAAAAAAAGAAAAATGGCGCATCGTTGTCGAAAAAGCAAAATAAAAGCAGGATTTTCGCGAGACATGTCGAATGAACACATACGTACATAAGATGGAGGTGGGCCACATGCCGTTAACGCCGTTAGATATTCATAATAAAGAATTTAGCCGGGGCTTTCGCGGATATGATGAAGATGAAGTAAACGAGTTTTTAGATCAAGTCATTAAAGACTACGAAATGATTTTGCGTGAAAAAAAACAGCTTGAAGAAAAAGTGAGAGAGCTGACAGAAAGGCTCAACTATTTTACAAATATTGAAGAAACGTTAAATAAATCGATTTTGATCGCGCAAGAAACAGCGGAAGAAGTGAAGCGAAACGCCCAAAAAGAAGCGAAGCTCATCATTAAAGAAGCGGAGAAAAACGCGGATCGCATCATTAGCGAAGCGCTTGCAAAAACGCGGAAAATTGCGATGGAAGTCGAAGAATTAAAGCGTCAAGCGAAAGTGTTCCGCAATCGTTTTAAAATGTTAATTGAAGCACAGCTTGATATGCTAAACAACGGTGACTGGGATCATTTATTAGATTATAAGCTTGATGATGAAGAAATACAAGAAATAGCAGAGTCTTGACGAGCGGCGTTGTTATTGCCTATAATATCGATTACAGTTATACAAGAAAAAACGATGAAGGGGACAGTAGTTCTTTCAACAGCTTATTCCAGCGAGTCGAGGGTGGTGGAAGCTCGGCATAAGCGAAGGAATGAAAATCACCCCGGAGTTCCGTGCCGAATGAGTAGTAGGACACGGCGCGTCATTCCCGTTACGAATGTTGAGTGGACTATGGGAACATAGTCAATAAGGGTGGTACCGCGAGACCTTCTCGTCCCTTTTGGGCATGAGAAGGTTTTTTTATTTTCATACATAAAGGAGGTTTTAACATCATGGATTACAAAGATACGTTACTCATGCCAAAGACTGATTTCCCGATGCGTGGCAATCTTCCGCAACGCGAACCGCAAATACAAGCAAAATGGGAAGAGATGGACATTTACCGTAAAGTGCAAGAGCGCACGAAAGATCGTCCGTTGTTTGTGCTACATGACGGACCGCCGTATGCAAACGGTGACATTCATATGGGTCATGCGCTCAATAAAATTTTAAAAGATTTCATCGTTCGCTATAAATCGATGAGCGGCTACTGTGCACCGTACGTGCCGGGGTGGGATACGCACGGATTGCCAATTGAAACGGCGCTTACGAAAAATAAAGGCGTCAATCGAAAAGAAATGAGCGTTGCTGAATTTCGAAAATTATGTGAGCAATATGCATATGAGCAAATTGACCGTCAGCGCGAGCAATTTAAACGACTTGGCGTGCGCGGCGACTGGGACAATCCTTACATTACGTTAACGCCAGAATACGAAGCACAACAAATTAAAGTGTTTGGCGAAATGGCGAAAAAAGGGTTAATTTACAAAGGGTTAAAGCCAGTATATTGGTCTCCATCAAGCGAATCAGCGCTTGCGGAAGCAGAAATTGAGTATAAAGATAAACGGTCGCCGTCTATTTACGTCGCTTTTCCTGTGAAAGACGGAAAAGGTGTGCTTGATGGCGATGAACATATCGTCATTTGGACGACAACGCCATGGACGATTCCAGCGAACTTAGGCATCGCTGTTCATCCAGAGCTGCAATATAGCGTTGTTGAAGCAGATGGTCGTAAATATGTCGTTGCATCCGAGTTGCTTTCATCCGTGCAAAAAGAAATTGGTTGGGAACATGTGACAGTATTAAAAACAGTCAAAGGAAGCGAGCTTGAGTACGTCGTGGCGAAACATCCGTTTTACGACCGCGATTCGCTCGTCATTTGTGGCGAACACGTCACAACGGACGCTGGAACAGGTTGCGTTCATACAGCTCCAGGACACGGGGAAGACGACTTTATCGTCGGGCAAAAATACGGTTTAGGCGTGCTTTGTCCAGTTGACGAGCGCGGCTATATGACAGAAGAAGCGCCAGGATTTGCCGGCATGTTTTACGATGAGGCGAACAAAGCGATTACGGAAAAACTACAAGAAGTAGGCGCCCTGTTAAAACTATCGTTTATTACACACTCGTATCCGCACGATTGGCGCACGAAGCAACCGACCATTTTCCGTGCGACGGCACAATGGTTTGCTTCCATCGATAAAATTCGCGAGCAACTGTTGCAAGCGGTGGAAGAAACGAAATGGGTGCCAGCATGGGGTGAAATTCGCATCCATAACATGATTCGCGATCGCGGTGACTGGTGCATTTCGCGCCAACGCGCATGGGGTGTACCGATCCCTGTCTTTTATGCGGAAAATGGCGAGCCAATTATTACAGACGAAACGATTGAACATGTATCGAACTTATTCCGCCAATACGGTTCTAACGTTTGGTTTGAACGTGAAGCAAAAGACTTACTTCCAGAAGGGTTTACGCACCCAGGCAGTCCGAACGGACGCTTTACGAAAGAAACGGACATTATGGACGTATGGTTTGACTCCGGTTCTTCTCATCAAGCAGTGTTGGAAGAACGCGCAGATTTACAACGCCCAGCGGACCTTTATTTAGAAGGTTCCGACCAATATCGCGGTTGGTTTAACTCATCGCTTTCCACAGCGGTGGCGGTGACAGGAAAAGCGCCGTATAAAGGCGTTTTAAGCCACGGATTCGTATTAGATGGAGAAGGGCGGAAAATGAGCAAATCGCTCGGCAACGTCGTCGTGCCGGCAAAAGTGATGGAACAGCTCGGTGCGGACATTTTGCGCCTTTGGGTTGCTTCTGTCGATTATCAAGCAGACGTGCGCATTTCTGATAACATTTTAAAACAAGTCGCCGAAGTGTATCGAAAAATTCGCAATACGTTCCGCTTTATGCTCGGTAACTTATTCGATTTCAACCCAGCAGAGCGCGTGGCGATAAATGAATTGCGCGAAGTCGATCGCTATATGCTCATTAAACTGAATCGTTTAATTGAAAAAGTAAAACAAGCGTATGAAACGTATGAGTTTGCGACGATTTATCATGAAGTGAACAACTTCTGTACCGTTGATTTAAGCGCGTTTTACTTCGACTTCTCAAAAGACGTGTTGTACATTGAAGCGGCAAATAGCCATGAACGACGCTCCATTCAAACGGTGTTGTATGACACGCTTGTGGCGTTAACGAAACTTGTTGCGCCAATTTTACCACATACGGCAGATGAAGTATGGTCATACATTCCGCACGTAAAAGAAGAAAGTGTGCAACTTGTTGATATGCCAGAAGCGGTGCGTATGGATGATGAAGATCGCATCGTTAAAAAATGGGATGCATTTATGGAGTTGCGCGACGAAGTGTTAAAAGCGTTAGAAGTCGCGCGCAATGAAAAACTCATCGGTAAGTCGCTCACTGCGCATGTCATTTTATATCCGACAGACGAAACGAAAGCGCTCATCGATTCGATTGAAGAAGATATGCAACAACTATTAATCGTTTCAGCATTTTCGATCGGTGGAACGTTTGCGGACGCACCGAGCGAGGCGCAAACATTTACAAAAACAGCGATCGTCGTCAAACAAGCAGAAGGAAAAACGTGTGCGCGTTGCTGGGTTGTGACACCAACGGTCGGCGAAGATGCCAACCACCCAGAGCTATGTCCACGTTGTGCGGCAATTGTCAAGCAATAACCTACATCCCCCCTCTCTTTTAAGGGGGGATTGTTTATGATAAAATGAAAAAGAATTTCGCTTTGGAGGGGTATGATGTTATATTATTTGCTTGCTTTTGTCGTCATTGTCATCGATCAATGGACGAAATGGCTCGTCGTTCGCTATATGGAATTAGGGGAAAGCATTCCGATCATCGAAAACGTGTTATATATGACGTCCCATCGCAATCGCGGGGCGGCATGGGGCATGTTGCAAGGACAATTTTGGTTATTTTACTTGATTACGATTGTTGTCGTCATTGGGATTATCGTATATATTCAGCGCTTGCAGCCGACGGAGCGGCTATTTGGCGTTGCTCTTGGGCTTATGCTTGGCGGAGCGATCGGTAACTTTATTGATCGCGTGTTTCGAAACGAAGTCGTCGATTTTGTACATACGTATATTTTCGATTACAGCTTTCCGATTTTTAACGTCGCCGATGCCGCATTAACGGTTGGCGTGGCGCTTTTGTTTATCCAAACATGGACGGAAGAAAAAAAACGAAAGGGAATGAGCGATGGAGCAAATTCAACTAACGATTGAAGAACAACATGACGGGGAACGCATTGATAAAATTATCGCTGGATTAAATGAACAATGGTCCCGTTCCCAAGTGCAACAATGGCTAAAAGAAGGACACGTGCTCGTCAACGGAAAAGCAGTAAAACCGAACTACAAATGCCATGTCGATGATGAAGTCGTCATTTCCATTCCAAATCCCGAGCCGTTAGACGTTGAGCCTGAGCCGATTCCGCTCGACATTTATTACGAAGATGCCGATGTATTAGTCGTCAATAAGCCGCGCGGCATGGTCGTTCATCCAGCACCCGGTCATATGCGCGGAACGCTCGTCAATGCTTTGCTTGCTCATTGTCAAGATCTTTCAGGGATTAACGGCGTATTGCGCCCGGGCATCGTTCATCGCATCGATAAAGATACGTCTGGCTTATTAATGGTCGCTAAAAACGATCTCGCCCATGAGTCGCTCGTCAATCAGCTTGTCAATAAAACGGTGACGCGGAAATATCATGCGATCGTTCATGGCGTCATCCCTCACGATTACGGAACGATTGATGCGCCCATTGGACGCGACCCACGCGACCGACAAAGCATGGCCGTTGTTGAAAGCGGGAAAGAGGCGGTGACGCATTTTCGCGTCCTTGAACGATTTGAACATTATACGTACGTCGAATGTCAACTCGAAACAGGGCGAACGCATCAAATTCGCGTTCATATGAAATATATCGGCTACCCGCTTGCTGGAGATCCGAAATACGGTCCGCGCAAAACGTTGCCGATTGACGGACAAGCGCTTCATGCTGGCGTATTAGGGTTTCATCACCCGCGCACAGGCGAATATTTGCAGTTTGAAGCGCCGCTTCCTCATGAATTTGAGCGCTTGCTCGATATGTTGCGAAATAATCGTTGACAAAACAAAAAAAGAAACGTACAATGAGTTCAAGTGAACAAGACCTTTAAATTCAGTCCCGTGAGGCTGAGAAGGTGTCGGATTTAGGTGACGTATGCCTACATGTACCCTCTCGCCAAGCGGTGAGAGGGTTTTTTGTGGTCAAGAAAGTATAAAATTTTCGGTCTGAAAAGCTGTCTAGCTCCAAGCGCCATCTGCTCGAGTCGCTCCGCCCCTTCTTTCGGTCGCGACACATTGAGATACTTCGGTGTTGTTGCCCACGCAGAACTAAGCAACCGCTTGGTTCGAGCTCCCCTCGGTTGGGCTTGTGCACTCTTCGCCGATAGGTAGGCGCTTTGAGCTTTTCTGATACGGAGGTGAGACGATGCAAAAGGCAGTTGTCCTTGATGAACAAGCGATTCGGCGCGCGTTAACGCGCATTGCTCACGAAATTATTGAGCGCAATAAAGGCATTGATGGCTGCGTGCTCGTCGGCATTAAAACGCGCGGCATTTACTTAGCGAAACGATTAGCCGAACGCATTGAACAAATTGAAGGAACATCGATTCCGGTCGGTGAGTTAGATATTACATTATACCGAGACGATTTAACGGTCAAAACAGAAGACCGTGAACCGCTTGTGAAAGGAACAGACGTCCCGTTTTCTGTGACAAATCAAAAAGTCATTTTAGTCGATGATGTGTTATTTACAGGACGAACGGTGCGCGCAGCGATGGATGCCGTCATGGATCTCGGTCGCCCAGCGCAAATTCAACTAGCCGTTCTCGTTGACCGCGGTCATCGCGAACTACCGATTCGCGCGGATTTCGTCGGCAAAAACATTCCGACATCGAGCGCCGAAATGATCGTCGTCGAATTAAAAGAAGTCGATGACATCGATCAAGTGAGCATACATGAATAAAGCACCCTTTTTAAAGGCAGTCCAGCGAGGCTGACAAAGGGGATTCGTTTCCTATACCCTCTTTGTGCCTTCGTGCGGACAAAGAGGGTTTTTTATTAAAATAGAAAGGGAGAGAGAAAATGAACAAACCGGTTTTAGATGTAAAAGATGTCCCTTCTTTTGGACAGCTCATGACACTTAGCTTACAACATTTATTTGCGATGTTTGGTGCAACGATTTTAGTGCCATACTTAGTCGGATTGAGCCCAGCGATGGCACTCATTTCAAGCGGACTTGGCACAATCGCCTTTTTAATCGTTACAAAATGGCAAGTGCCTGCTTACCTCGGTTCATCGTTTGCGTTCATTACACCAATTATTGCGGCGAAAGCAACAGGCGGACCGGGAGCAGCGATGATCGGCAGCTTTTTAGCAGGACTTGTATACGGCATCGTCGCTTTAGCGATTAAAAAAGCAGGCTATCGTTGGATTATGAATTTACTTCCGCCGATCGTCGTCGGTCCGGTCATTGTCGTCATCGGATTAGGATTAGCAAACGTCGCTGTCAGCATGGCGATGAACGGTCCAGATGGAAAATATAGTTTGACGCACTTTTCTGTTGCAGTTGTCACGCTTGCCGCAACAATTATGTTTTCGATTTTATCAAGAGGAATGTTTAGCCTCGTCCCTGTACTCATGGGAATTATCGTCGGTTACGTGTACGCGTTAGCCATTGGCGTCGTTGATTTATCCGGCGTTGCGAAAGCAAAATGGATTGAAATGCCAGATTTCTTATTGCCGTTCGTTCATTACGATGTGCGCGTGACGCTCGATATTGTGCTTTTGATGGTACCTGTCGCCATCGTCACGTTATCTGAACATATCGGTCATCAGCTTGTGTTAAGTAAAGTAGTCGGTCGCGACTACATTAAAGAGCCAGGGTTACACCGCTCGATTCTCGGTGACGGATTAGCGACGATGATTTCTGCCCTCATCGGCGGTCCACCGAAGACGACATACGGAGAAAACATCGGTGTATTAGCGATTACGCGCGTGTATAGCGTATATGTGTTAGCTGGCGCAGCTGTGCTCGCCATCGCCTTCGGATTTTTAGGAAAAGTGACGGCGCTCATCAGCTCGATTCCGACGCCAGTCATGGGTGGCGTGTCGATCTTATTGTTCGGCATTATCGCTTCTTCTGGTTTGCGCATGCTTGTCGACAGCCGCATCGACTTTGGCGACAAGCGAAACTTAGTAATCTCATCAGTCATTCTCGTCATTGGAATTGGCGATGCGGTCGTGAAAGTATCGGAACAATTTGAAGTGCACGGCATGGCGCTTGCCGCGATGACAGGCATCATCTTAAATCTCATCTTGCCAGGCCGTCCGAAAGTTAGCGATAGCGTATTTGAACAAACACACGATGTTGCATAACACACCTTTTAAAAGAAGTCCAGCGAGGCTTACAAAGGTGTGAACGAGGAAATCCGTTTACTAAAACGGTCTCTTTCCTCATGCTTTCAAACACCTTGCCTCGCTCGGCAAGGTGTTTTTTTACTAAAAAGGAGGAATGTTTCATGAACCATTTACTAACGTTAGCAGAGTTATCGGTTGATGATGTGCTTGCCATTTTGCATGAAGCGGAACGATTTGCGAACGGGGAAACGTGGAAAGTGAATAAACAAACGTTTGTCGCCAACTTATTTTTTGAGCCGAGCACGCGGACGCGTTGCAGCTTTGAAATGGCGGAACGAAAACTCGGGCTTGAAGTCATTCCGTTTGATGCAGATATGTCGAGCGTCCAAAAAGGAGAAACGTTGTATGATACGATTCGGACGTTGCAAGCAATCGGTGTGGAAGCCGTTGTCATTCGCCACCCATCCGATCATTATTTTGAACCGCTCCGTCATGCGATTGACATTCCGATCATTAACGCAGGCGACGGGTGCGGCCATCATCCGACACAATCGTTGCTAGACTTAATGACGATTCGTCAACAATTTGGCACATTTATTGGGCTCGATGTAGCGATCGTTGGTGATATTCGTCATAGCCGAGTGGCGCGTTCCAATGCTGAAATATTAACAAGGCTAGGTGCAAACGTTTTATTTTGCAGCCCGCCGGAATGGCAAGATACAGAAAACCGTTATGGCACATACGTCGATCTTGATACGGCAGTAAAAGAAGCAGATGTCGTCATGCTTCTTCGCATTCAACACGAGCGCCACGACGAAAAAATGGGCTGGACGAAAGAGCAATACCATGAACAATATGGCTTAACGATCGAAAGGGAAAAACAAATGAAACAAACGAGCATCATTTTACATCCTGCCCCAGTGAATCGCGATGTGGAAATCGCAAGCGAACTTGTGGAATGCGAACGGTCTCGCATTTTTAAACAAATGGAAAACGGCGTATACGTGCGCATGGCTGTATTGAAACGGGCATTACAAAAAGGAGGGACACAAAATGGCTACCATATTCAAACGTGCGCGCTTGCTTAATGAACAAGGTGAGTTCATCTCGGCCGATATAAAAATCGATGAAGGTCGTATTACTCATATCGCTTCTCATATGGATGAGGACGATCACGATGAAGTGATTGATGTAAACGGTCAATTTGTCGCCCCGGGGTTTATTGACGTTCACGTTCATTTGCGCGAACCGGGTGGAGAGCATAAAGAAACGATTGCGACCGGTACGCTCGCTGCGGCGAAAGGCGGATTTACAACAATTGCGGCGATGCCAAATACAAAACCTGTGCCAGATACGAAACAACAAATGGAATGGCTCGTCAATCGCATTCGCGAAACAGCGCACGTGCGCGTTTTGCCATATGCGGCGATTACTGTACGCCAAGCCGGAAAACAGCTTGTCGATTTTGCCGCATTAAAAGAAGCAGGGGCGTTTGCTTTTACAGACGATGGCGTTGGTGTGCAAAGCGCGCGCATGATGTATGAAGCGATGCAACAAGCCGCCGCTCTTGATATGCCGATCGTCGCGCATTGCGAAGATGAAACGTTGACGTATAAAGGGTGCGTACACGATGGGGCGTTTGCGAAACGACACGGGCTTTCCGGCATTCCTTCCGTTTGCGAAGCGGTACATATTGCGCGCGATGTGTTATTGGCGGAGACAACCGGCTGTCATTATCACGTTTGCCATATCAGTACGAAACAGTCGGTACGCATCGTGCGCGAGGCGAAGCGGGCAGGCATTCGCGTCACCGCTGAAGTAACGCCGCACCATTTGTTGCTTTGCGAGGAAGACATTCCTTCGCTACATGCAAACTTTAAAATGAATCCACCATTGCGAACGAAAGAAGATCAACATGCGTTAATCGAAGGATTGCTTGATGGAACGATTGATTTTATTGCGACCGACCATGCACCGCATACGGAAGAAGAAAAAAGCGAAGGAATGGTCCTTGCCCCATTTGGAATTGTCGGATTAGAAACGGCCTTCCCGCTTTTATATACACATTTTGTTGAAAAAGGGGTATGTACGTTAAAACAGCTTGTCGATTGGTTGTCGAAAAAACCAGCGGAGACGTTTCGCCTTGACGGCGGGCAATTAAAAGTTGGCGCAAAAGCAGATTTCGTGGTCATCGATTTACATACAACACAAGTGATTGATCCAGCGACGTTTGTTTCGAAAGGAAAAAATACGCCATTTGCAGGCTGGACGTGTAAAGGGTGGCCGACGATGACGGTCGTCGACGGAAACATTGTTTGGCAGAAAGGGAGAGAGTGATGAAACGACAACTCATTTTAGAAGATGGTACACGTTTTGTTGGAGAAGCGTTCGGAAGTAAGAGGCAAACAGTCGGTGAAGTCGTTTTTAACACAGGGATGACAGGATATCAAGAAATTTTAACCGATCCGTCGTATTGCGGACAAATTGTAACGATGACATATCCGCTGATCGGCAACTACGGCGTAAACCGAGACGATTTTGAATCGATCGAACCGCACGTGTTCGGGTTTATTGTAAAAGAAGCGTGCCTATCTCCGTCCAATTGGCGAAGTGAAATGACAATTGACGAATATTTACGCATGAAAAACATCCCGGGTTTATCAGGGGTAGATACGCGCAAGCTGACGCGCATTATTCGTCAACACGGCACGTTAAAAGGGATGATTTGCGACATGGACGTTTCGGTGACAGAGGCGATCGCGTATTTAAAAGAAACGGAGCTTATACGCGATCAAGTGAAGCGCGTATCGACAAAAAGTGCGTACGCTAGTCCGGGGCGCGGTCATCGCGTCGTTTTAATTGACTTCGGCATGAAGCACGGCATTTTGCGCGAGTTAAATAAACGTCATTGCGACGTCATCGTACTCCCATACAATGCAACGGCAGAAGAAGTGTTGCAGTTGCATCCTGATGGGGTCATGTTATCGAACGGACCGGGGGATCCGAAAGATGTGCCAGAGGCGATTCATATGATTCAAGGCATACTCGGTCACGTTCCACTTTTTGGGATTTGTCTCGGCCATCAACTGTTTGCGCTCGCATGCGGAGCAAACACAGAAAAAATGAAGTTCGGTCATCGCGGCTCGAATCATCCGGTAAAACAAATTGGAACAGGAAAAGTCGCGATTACTTCACAAAACCATGGCTACACCGTCACGGAGCAGTCGCTTGCTCATACGAGATTAGAAGTGACGCACATCGCTTTAAACGACGGAACGATTGAAGGGCTTCGCCATCGCGACGTGCCGGCATTTACGGTGCAATACCATCCAGAAGCGTCACCGGGACCAGAAGATGCAAACGATTTATTCGATGATTTTATGACGATGATTGAACAGTTTAAAAAAGAAAGAGGGGTCGTTCATGCCTAAACGCCAAGATATTGAAACGATTCTTGTCATCGGTTCAGGGCCGATCGTCATCGGTCAAGCAGCAGAGTTTGATTATGCAGGTACGCAAGCATGTTTAGCATTAAAAGAAGAAGGGTATAAAGTCATTCTCGTCAACTCCAATCCAGCAACGATTATGACTGATACAGAAATTGCTGACAAAGTATATATGGAGCCGTTAACGCTTGAATTTGTTGCGCGCGTCATTCGGAAAGAGCGTCCGGATGCCATTTTGCCGACGCTTGGCGGGCAAACAGGGCTAAATTTAGCGGTCGAATTAGCGAAAGCAGGGGTGCTTGAGGAATGTGGCGTTGAAATTCTCGGCACGAAATTAGAAGCGATTGAAAAAGCAGAAGACCGCGAACAATTTCGCGCGCTCATGAACGAACTTGGCGAGCCGGTTCCAGAAAGCGCCATCGTTCATAGTTTACAAGAAGCGTATGCGTTCGTTGAACAAATTGGTTATCCGGTCATCGTCCGCCCGGCATTTACGCTCGGCGGAACAGGCGGCGGCATTTGTACGAACGAAGAAGAGCTTGTCGACATCGTTTCCAGCGGCTTAAAAATGAGCCCGGTTCATCAATGTTTATTAGAAAAAAGTATCGCAGGCTATAAAGAAATTGAGTACGAAGTGATGCGCGATGCAAAAGACAACGCGATCGTCGTTTGCAATATGGAAAATATCGATCCTGTCGGCATTCATACGGGCGATTCGATCGTCGTCGCCCCGAGCCAAACGTTAAGCGATCGCGAATATCAACTGTTGCGAAACGCCTCGCTTCGCATTATTCGCGCGCTCGGCATCGAAGGAGGGTGCAACGTCCAGCTCGCTCTTGATCCGCACAGTTTTCAATATTACGTCATTGAAGTAAACCCGCGCGTCAGTCGCTCATCGGCGCTTGCATCTAAAGCGACCGGATATCCGATTGCGAAACTAGCCGCAAAAATTGCGGTTGGCTTAACGCTTGATGAAATGATGAATCCGGTCACAGGAAAGACGTATGCTTGCTTTGAGCCAGCGCTCGATTACGTCGTGACAAAAATTCCGCGCTTTCCGTTTGACAAATTTGAATCAGCGAACCGTCATCTCGGCACGCAAATGAAAGCGACAGGGGAAGTGATGGCGATCGGGCGCACGTTTGAAGAGTCGCTATTAAAAGCGGTACGCTCGCTTGAAACGAACGTATATCATCTCGAGTTAAAAGAACAAGTTGATGACGCCTTGCTGCAAAAGCGCATTCGAAAAGCGGGAGATGAGCGTCTATTTTACATCGCCGAAGCGTTTCGCCGCGGCATAACGGTCGAACAAGTGCATGCATGGAGCCAAATCGACCCGTTCTTTTTAACGAAAATCGCCCGTATCGTCGCCTTCGAAACGGTTTTAAGCGACCGTGTTGGCGATATGACTGTTCTTCAACAAGCAAAAGCAATGGGCTTTTCTGATGTGGCGATCGCTAAACTTTGGCATATGGCTGAACGCGACGTATATGAAATGCGTAAACGCGCCCAAATCACACCTGTATATAAAATGGTCGATACGTGTGCGGCGGAATTTGAATCTGAAACACCGTATTATTACAGCACGTACGAAGAAGAAAACGAATCGATCGTGACCGCGAGGGAAAGTGTCGTCGTCCTCGGCTCTGGTCCAATTCGGATCGGGCAAGGAATTGAGTTTGACTACGCGACCGTTCATTGTGTATGGGCAATTAAAGAAGCGGGATATGAAGCAATCATTATTAACAACAATCCAGAAACCGTTTCAACCGACTTTAGCATTTCCGATAAGTTGTACTTTGAACCGTTAACGATTGAAGATGTGATGCATGTCATCGATTTAGAACAGCCGATTGGCGTCATCGTCCAATTCGGCGGACAAACAGCGATCAACTTAGCGGCGGAATTAGCGGCGCGCGGCGTGCGCATTCTCGGCACATCGCTTGAAGATTTAGATCGTGCAGAAAACCGCGATAAATTTGAACGAACGCTCGCGCAACTCGGCATTCCGCAACCGAAAGGAAAAACAGCATATTCCGTACAAGAAGCTGTCCATATTGCGAACGAAATCGGTTACCCTGTTCTCGTTCGACCATCGTATGTTCTCGGCGGTCGGGCGATGGAAATCGTGTATAAGGAAGAAGAATTGCTTCATTATATGGAACATGCGGTCAAAGTAAATCCACAACATCCAGTACTCATCGACCGTTATTTAATCGGAAAAGAAATCGAAGTCGATGCCATTTCGGACGGAGAAGATGTGTTTATCCCAGGCATTATGGAACATATTGAGCGCGCGGGCGTCCACTCTGGCGATTCGATTGCCGTATATCCGCCACAAACGTTATCAAAAGACATTCAACAAAAAATTGTCGACTACACGATTGCGCTCGCGAAAGGGTTGCGCATCGTCGGACTGTTGAACATTCAGTTTGTATTGTATGACGGCGAGGTGTACGTACTAGAAGTGAATCCGCGTTCGAGCCGAACCGTTCCGTTTTTAAGTAAAATTACGAACGTGCCGATGGCCAACATAGCAACAAAAGTCATTTTAGGAGAAACGTTGCAAGCGCTCGGATACAACACCGGATTAAAAGAAGAAAGCGACGGTGTATATGTGAAAGCCCCTGTCTTTTCGTTCGCGAAATTGCGCAACGTCGATATTTCGCTCGGACCAGAAATGAAATCGACAGGGGAAGTGATCGGAAAAGATGAAACGTTTGCGAAGGCGCTTTATAAAGGACTTGTTGCTTCCGGCATTCACATTCGTCCATACGGTGCCGTGTTGTTGACGATCGCCGACAAAGATAAAGAAGAAGCGATCGGCATCGCCCGCCGGTTTTACCATATCGGTTACCAGCTGCTTGCGACAAACGGCACAGCACAAACGTTACGGGAAGCGAACATTCCGGTAACCGTCGTCAATAAAATTCATACTGGTTCACCAAACATTCTTGATGTGATTCGTCAAGGCAAAGCGCAAGTCGTCATTAACACATTAACAAAAGGAAAAGAAACGGAAAGCGACGGCTTCCGCATTCGTCGCGAGGCAGTCGAAAATGGCATTCCGTGTTTAACGTCGCTCGATACGGCGAAAGCGATGCTTCTCGTTTTAGAAGCGATGACGTTTTCGACAATGGCGATGACGGAAAAGAAGGTGAATGTATGAAGGAGAATATGAAGATCATCGCTAACCGCCAAATCGCAAAAGACATTTATGAATTGACGCTCGCTGGCTCGCTCGTTCAGCGCATGCGTACCCCGGGACAGTTTGTGCACATGAAAGTAGCAAACAGCGGACCGCTACTTAGACGTCCGCTCAGCCTTTGCGACATCAATCAAGAAGCGAATGAATGTACGATCATTTACCGCGCCGAAGGGGCAGGAACGACGCTCCTTTCGCAAAAATTGCCCGGAGACACGGTCGATGTGCTCGGTCCGCTCGGAAACGGTTTTTCGGTTTCTGCGCTGTCAAGCGGACAACGCGCACTTCTTGTCGGTGGGGGAATCGGTGTGCCACCGTTATATGAATTGGCAAAACAACTAGTGAAAAAAGGAGTATTTGTGACGATTGTGCTCGGCTTTCAAACGAAAGATGTCGTATTTTACGAGGAGCGATTCGCATCGTTTGGCGAGACGTACGTTGCGACCGTAGACGGCTCGTACGGCATGAAAGGATTTGTCACCGACGTCATTCATCACCATCGCCTTTCGTTTCATGTGTTATATGCATGCGGACCGAAGCCGATGCTACGGGCGCTCGCAAACGAGTTTCCACATCAAGACGTATATTTGTCGCTTGAAGAACGAATGGGTTGCGGCATCGGTGCTTGTTTCGCCTGCGTATGCCGCGTGCCGCATAGCGAAACGGCATATAAAAAAGTATGTAGCGACGGTCCGGTATTTCGGGCGGGGGAGGTCGTGTTATGAACCGATTAGCAGTGGAGCTGCCAGGACTTTCATTAAAAAACCCGATTATGCCTGCCTCCGGATGTTTCGGATTTGGACGAGAATATGCGAAATTTTACGATTTAAGCGTGCTTGGTGCGATTATGATTAAAGCGACGACGTTAGAGGCGCGCTTCGGCAATCCGACGCCGCGCGTAGCGGAGACGCCAAGCGGCATGTTAAATGCGATCGGGTTGCAAAATCCGGGAGTAGATCGAGTAATAAATGAAGAATTGCCGTGGTTAGCGCAATATGACGTGCCGATTATCGCCAACGTGGCCGGCTCGACCGTAGAAGAATATGTAGAAGTCGCTCGGCGCATATCAAAAGCGCCAAACGTTCATGCGCTTGAGTTAAACATTTCATGCCCGAACGTGAAAAAGGGGGGCATCGCATTCGGAACCGTTCCAGAAGTCGCTGCGGAGCTGACGCGGGCGGTAAAAGAAGTGTCGGACGTTCCTGTTTATGTGAAACTATCCCCGAATGTCACAAACATCGTCGCGATGGCGAGAGCGGTTGAACAAGCAGGGGCGGACGGACTGACGATGATTAATACGTTATTAGGCATGCGTATTGATGTGAAAACAGCGAAGCCGATTTTAGCGAACCGAACAGGCGGGCTATCTGGCCCAGCGATTAAGCCGATTGCGATTCGGATGATTTATGAAGTGAGCCAAGCGGTATCGATTCCGATTATCGGCATGGGCGGGATTGAAAGCGCGGAAGACGTCATCGAATTTTTTTATGCTGGTGCGAGTGCGGTCGCGATCGGTACAGCCAATTTCATCGACCCGTACGTTTGTCCAAACATTATTCGCGACTTACCGAATGTTTTAGATGAACTTCGTATCGATCATATTTCACAATGTACGGGAAGGGGATGGAACAATGGACAAACCGTTTATTGTGGCACTTGATTTTGCATCAAAAGAAGAAGTGCGTACGTTTTTACAACCATTTTCCGATACGTCGCTCTTTTTAAAAGTCGGCATGGAGCTATATTTTCAAGAAGGTCCAGCGATGATTGACGAACTCAAACAGAAAGGCCATCATATTTTTTTAGATTTAAAGCTTCATGATATTCCACATACAGTAAAACAAGCGATGAAAGGGTTGGCAAAACTAGGCGTTGATTTAGTGAACGTTCATGCTTCAGGAGGAAGTGCGATGATGTTTGCGGCGATCGAAGGATTAGAAGAAGGAACACCGCACGGGATGAGCCGTCCACGTTGCATTGCCGTTACGCAATTGACGAGCACAAGCGAGCGAGTTCTCCGCGATGAACTGCTCATTGATCGCCCGATGAAAGAAACGGTTGTTCATTATGCCACGCTCGCATACCGTAGCGGGCTTGATGGCGTTGTTTGTTCCGCCCAAGAAGTGCCTCTTCTTCGTGCGTCGTTTGGCACATCGTTTATCACCGTTACGCCAGGCATTCGCTTTGCGGGCGACAATGCGGACGATCAAGTGCGTATCGTCACACCGTATGAGGCGAAACGGCTTGGAACAAATTATATCGTCATCGGACGAAGCATTACAAAAGCACATGATCCATATGTAGCATATGAGCGGCTAAAACGAGAATGGGATGGTGGGAAATAATGAAAAAAGAAATCGCAAAACAACTTCTTTCGATCGGTGCTGTATCGTTGCGTCCAAACGAACCGTTTACATGGTCTTCAGGCATACAATCGCCGATTTATTGCGACAATCGTTTGACGTTAGCGTACCCCGCCGTTAGACAGGCAATTGCAGACGAACTGACATCACTCATTCGCACGCATTTTCCGAATGTAGAGGTCATCGCTGGCACAGCGACGGCAGGCATTCCCCATGCTGCATGGGTGAGCGAGCGGTTAAATATGCCGATGTGTTACATTCGGAGTCAAGCGAAAGGACACGGAAAAGGAAAGAAAATTGAAGGGAAAGTAGAACAGGGGCAACACGTCGTCGTCGTCGAAGATTTAATTTCAACAGGCGGCAGCTCATTGCATGCGGTGCGCGCCTTGCGTGAAGCGGGATGCAACGTGCTCGGTGTCGTTGCGATTTTTACATACGGATTAGAAAAAGGAAAACGAGCATTTCAACAAGAACAAGTCCCATACTATACCGTCACCGACTACGATACGCTCATGGAAACAGCGACAGAACTTGGCATCATCACTAAAGAGGAGCAAACAACGCTGCACCATTGGCGTGAACAGTTAGAAGCATAACAATAAGGGTGTCCAACGAAAGCCGGACACCCTTTATCATGATTTCGTGGAAATTGCGTTTGTTTTTAAATAGTGGATATCGTTTGCTTGTTGAATCGAACGGAGTGAAAGTGCTTGTAGGACAGTTTCTTGATGATCTAACTTTTCAAACCCTTCTTGCATTTGTTGCGACAACTGTTCGATTTGTTGTTTAATCATTGGAATTTCTTGTACATGCAACTCAACAACAGTCATTCGTTCCATTAATTGTCCAACCATTTCACGAATCGCTGGCACAAGCGCCACATCCTCTTTCGTCGCCATACGCTGCTCAATGCTAGCGATATCGTCTTTTGTGGCCATGCGTTGTTCGATGCTGATGATGTCATCTTTTGTGGCCATACGCTGTTCGATGCTGATGATGTCATCTTTTGTGGCCATACGCTGTTCGATGCTGATGATGTCATCTTTTGTGGCCATACGCTGTTCGATGCTGATGATGTCATCTTTTGTGGCCATACGCTGTTCGATGCTGATGATATCATCTTTTGTCGCCATCGTCTGTTCGATCTGTTCGATACGCTTGTCCATAGCAACGATATCATCTTTCGTCGCCATACGCTGCTCGATGCTAGCGATATCGTCTTTTGTGGCCATGCGCTGTTCGATGCTGATGATATCATCTTTTGTCGCCATCGTCTGTTCGATCTGTTCGATACGCTTGTCCATAGCAGCGATGTCATCTTTCGTCGCCATACGCTGCTCAATGCTAGCGATATCGTCTTTTGTGGCCATGCGCTGTTCGATGCTGATGATATCATCTTTTGTCGCCATCGTCTGTTCGATCTGTTCGATACGCTTGTCCATAGCAGCGATGTCATCTTTCGTCGCCATACGCTGCTCGATGCTAGCGATATCGTCTTTTGTGGCCATGCGCTGTTCGATGCTGATGATGTCATCTTTTGTCGCCATCGTCTGTTCAATATGACTGACGCGACTTTCTAACGCTCGAATATCATCTTTTAACGCGGCGACATCATCTTTTGTTGCCATGTTCGCACGCAAAAATGCCAGCTCGTCAAAAATGCGTTGAAACAGCTGCTCCATCACGTTCACCTCCTTTTTTCCGCCTCTATTATACCACCATTCGACAGAAAGAGAGAACAAAACAATAACAAAATATTTTGACGAAAATGAAAAACCCGCCTACCTAGACGGGTTTTTTCATCCTCACTACCATCTCCTCATCCGGCGTGACGTAAATCGTCTGCTGGTTTTCGTAAATGACAAAGCCGGGTTTGGCACCGCTCGGTTTTTTGACATAGCGAACGCGCGTGTAGTCGACCGGAACGGAGCTTGAGTGGCGCGCTTTGCTGAAGTAAGCGGCTAAGTGGGCAGCTTCGATGATCGTCTGTTCTGATGGGTTTTTGCTTTTAATGACGACGTGCGAGCCTGGGATGTCTTTCGTATGAAGCCAAATGTCGTCTTTGCTCGCGAATTTATTTGTTAAATAGTCGTTTTGTTTATTGTTTTTGCCGACGAAAACGTCGGTGCCGTCGCTTGATACGTAGCGTTCAAGTTCGATTGTGCGCGGCTTTTGTTTTTTCTGTTTTGTTGCTTTGGCGCGCAAATAGCCTTGTTCGATTAACTCGTCGCGAATGTCGTCAATGTCTTTTGGTGATGCCGTTTCAAGCTGTTGCAACAGCGTATCGAAATACATGATTTCTTCTTTCGTCCGCTCAATTTGTTCCTGCACGATGGAAAGCGAATTTTTCGCTTTTTGGTATTTTTGAAAATAGCTTTGTGCATTTTCTGACGGCGATTTTTGTTGATCAAGCGAAATGGTGATGGTGGCGCCGTTTTCGTCATAATAGTTGACGACTTCGATTTCGCTCATTCCGCGCTTTATAGCATAAAGATTTGCGGTCAACAATTCCCCATATAGCCGATATTGTTCCGCCTGTTTTGCTTCTTCAAGCGTTTGTTGAAGTTTCAATAGCTTCTTTTCATTTTTCGCTTTTTCGTTCGCTACAAAACGTTCTAAATCGTGCGCTTGTTGTTTCACGCGATCGCGTTCTGCTTTGCCGAAATAAAAGCGATCAAGCATCTCGCTTAACGTAGCAAAATGTTTTTCTTCCCCTTCGATATGGGTGAGCGGCAACGCATAAAATACGTCTTTTGTCCCGTTTGTATATATACACGGAGCAAATTTCTCGTTTCGCACATCTTTCATAAGCGTGATAAAACTTTTCGGCAACGTCGCGCGGTTAGCGAGCCCTGCGCGATAGATGACTTCGCGCGCAAAAAGCGGCGAAATGCCTGTAAATGTGGCGACGAGTTGATCGGCTAGTCTTCCTGCGAGGAAATCGATTTTCTTTACTACCGTTTCTTCCGTCGCCTCAAGCGGATTTATTTTGTCGTGTGATGGCGGAAATATGTAAGGCGCCCCTGGCAGCACCGTTCGGTATCGGTTCACCGCAGGCGAGAGATGTTTGACGCTATCGATGATCGTGTTCGTCTGTTCATCGACGAGAACGATGTTGCTGTGGCGGCCCATCAATTCAACGATGAGCTGTTTTGTACATACATCGCCGAGCTCATTTCTTCCTTTAACATGAATGATAATGATGCGATCAAAATCGACTTGCGTAATCGCTTCAATGACGCCCCCTTCGATATGTTTGCGCAGAAGCATACAAAACATCGGCGGTTCATGAGGATTATCGTACGTCTCGTTCGTCAAATGGACGCGCGCATACGTAGGATGGGCAGATAATAACAACTTATAATTGCTTCCGTGCGAACGAATATGAAGCACTAATTCGTATGGAAATGGCTGATAAATTTTTGAAATGCGCCCTCCGACAAGCGTGCGCTGTAATTCTTTTGTCATCGCATATGTAAATACTCCGTCAAACGACATCGAAAACACCTTTCTCTTTTTTCTTTTCATTATACCATATCATTTTTTTGTACATGCCTGAATAAGCTGTCATAGATAAGACAAGCGGAAGGGGGAGAGAAATGAGCTGGCACGGACTGCGTATAGAGCAGGTGGAACAACAAGTAAATACAAAGATTGGCTTTGGATTAACGGAAAAAGAAGCGAAAAGACGGCTAAAACAATTTGGAAAAAATGAGATATCGGAAGAAAAAAAACCGTCTGCGCTAAAACAATTTTTTAGTCAGTTTCAAGATTTTATGGTGCTCGTTCTATTGGCGGCAACGGCGATTTCCGCTGTATTAGGGGAATACATTGATGCGGTCGCGATCGTGGCGATTGTCATCATCAACGCTTTTTTAGGATTTATACAAGAGCGCCGGGCGGAAAAGTCGCTGGAAGCATTAAAAAAATTGTCGGCACCAGAATCGCTCGTTTTGCGGGACGGCGAATGGGGAAAAGTGCCGTCTGCTCAGTTAGTCGTTGGCGATATTGTCAAATTTGCAAGCGGTGATCGCATCGGGGCGGACGTGCGCATCATTGAAGCGAAAGGGTTATATATTGAGGAGTCGTCGTTGACGGGCGAGTCGCTTCCCGTCGAGAAACAAACAGCGCCACTAATAGAAGATGTTTCACTAGGGGATCGCACAAATATGGCGTTTATGGGAACGCTCGTGACGAAAGGAAGCGGCGTAGGGATTGTCGTAGCGACAGGAATGCATACAGCGATGGGACAAATTGCCCATTTAATTCAGTCGGCGCCAACGATGACGACACCGTTGCAGCGAAAGCTCGAACAGCTCGGAAAAATTTTAATCGTCATCGCTTTAGCGCTCACAGCGCTCGTTGTCGTGCTTGGCGTATGGCAAGGACATGCGGTATACGACATGTTTTTAGCCGGTGTGTCGCTTGCGGTTGCCGCCATTCCAGAAGGGTTGCCAGCGATCGTCACCGTCGTATTGGCGCTCGGTGTCCAACGAATGATGAAACGAAACGCCATCGTCCGCAAACTGCCGGCCGTTGAAACGCTCGGTTGTGCCTCTGTCATTTGTTCTGATAAAACAGGAACGATGACGGAAAATCAAATGACCGTCACGCATGTGTGGGTCAACAATCGGTTATGGACGGTAAGCGGGACGGGCTATGAACCGAAAGGAACGTTTTTATATAACGGCAAACAAAAAAAAGTAGATGCCGCATTACAGCAAATATTATTATTTGGGGCGCTATGCAATCATGCGGACATAAAGAAAAAAGGAAAAACATATATGATTGACGGTGATCCGACCGAAGGCGCCCTCGTTGTTGCGGCGGCGAAAGCAGGATGGACGAAAGAAAAAATTGCCACTGAATTCACGATTGAACATGAATTTCCATTTGATTCGACTCGAAAAATGATGACGGTCATCGTGAAAGATCGCGCGAATCGGCGCTTTATTGTCACAAAAGGTGCGCCAGATATGTTGCTAGAACGTTGTCGTTTCATATATATCGACGGTCAGGCGAAACTCATGCGCGACCAAGAGCGGAAACTGGTGCAACAAACCGTCAATACGCTCGCCTCCCAAGCGTTGCGAACGATTGCGATCGCCTATCGACCGCTTTCTTTGACGGAAACAATGAACGATGAAACGAAAGCGGAAAGCGACTTGACGTTCATCGGTTTACAAGGAATGATCGATCCGCCGCGGAAAGAAGTAAAACAAGCAATTGCCGAATGTAAAAAAGCAGGCATTAAAACAGTAATGATTACAGGAGACCATGTGTTAACGGCGAAAGCGATCGCCCAACAGCTGCACATGATGCCGCCAAACGGCAAAGTGATGGACGGTAAGACGTTAGCGACGTTATCTGTCGAAGAATTAGAAGAAGTTGTTGAAGATGTGTACGTTTTTGCGCGCGTATCGCCAGAACATAAATTAAAAATTGTGCAAGCGTTGCAAAAAAGAGGGCATATTGTCGCAATGACAGGCGATGGCGTCAACGATGCTCCGGCCATTAAAACAGCAAACATCGGGATCGCAATGGGAGTGACAGGAACAGATGTATCAAAAGAAGCCGCATCACTCGTTTTGCTAGATGATAACTTTGCGACGATTAAAGCGGCGATCGAAGAAGGGCGAAACATTTATGAAAACATTCGTAAATTTATTCGCTACTTACTTGCATCAAACGTCGGGGAAATTTTAGTTATGTTATTTGCGATGATATTGGCGCTTCCTCTTCCGCTTGTACCGATTCAAATTTTATGGGTGAATCTCGTTACAGACGGACTACCTGCCATGGCGCTCGGATTAGACCCAGCCGAAGAAAATGTCATGAAACGGCCGCCGCGTCATCCGAAAGAGGGGGTTTTCGCCAGAGGGCTCGGTTGGAAAATCATTAGTCGCGGCTTTCTCATCGGCATGGTGACGTTGATCGCTTTTCTCGTCGTGCATACGCGACACCCTGAAAACTTAACGTATGCCCAGACGGTTGCCTTTGCGACGCTCGTGCTCGCTCAACTCATTCACGTATTTGATTGCCGAAGCGAACGGTCGGTGTTTGATCGAAATCCGTTTGAAAATATGTATTTAGTGCTCGCTGTTTTGTCGTCGCTTGTATTGTTGCTTGTCGTCATTTACTATCCGCCGCTACAACCGATTTTCCATACCGTTTCGTTGCCGATTACGGATTGGTTGCTTATTATTGGCCTATCGTCTATTCCGACGTTTTTACTTGCTGGCTCGTTATTTACACGCCGTCGTTCATGAAATGTTTTCGCTATATAGCGATATGTGCTATAATGAGAGGAGGTAATGGAGTGAATCTATTACCTTCTTTTATTGTCGATAACACATAATGGATGTGAGAGTATGATCGTAAGTATGACAGGATTTGGTCGAGGAAAAAAAGAAGACGAAAACGTGAGCGTTACGGTGGAAATGAAATCAGTCAATCACCGTTTTTGTGAAATTTCGATCCGCATGCCTAGACAGTGGGTGATGTTTGAAGATAAAATAAAAAAAGTAATTACAGAACATATTGCCCGTGGACGTGTGGAAGTGTTTATTACAGTTGAAGGAGAACAACTCGTTGAACGAACGCTTCACGTCGATTGGCAGCTTGTTGATGCGTATTACCGGATGCTTGCCGATGTGCGTCGTCGCTTTCATTTTGCCGATGATGTATCGCTTCGAGATGTTGTACATATGCTATCGGATGCGGTTGAAATGACGGAACAGCCGATCGAAAACGATGCGCTTCTTTCCCTTCTTTTAGAAGCGACAAAAGAAGCGGTCGAGCAATTGAAACATATGCGCGAACAAGAAGGAAAAGCGCTATTAGCGGATATGCTTATGCAGCTTGAGGAGATTGAAAACAGCGCACGTCGCATTGAACAACTGGCGCCAACAGTCGTCGCTTCTTATCGCGAACGCATACATAAACGAGTGAGTGAATTTGTACAAGGCGTCGTTGATGAACAACGGCTATTGACGGAAGTTGCTTTATTTGCGGAAAAAGTCGATATTCATGAAGAATTAAAACGCATATATAGCCATATTGAACAATTTCGTCGCATCGTTTCTGAAGGGGGAGCGGTCGGACGAAAGCTCGATTTTCTCGTTCAAGAGCTCAATCGTGAAATGAATACGATCGGTTCAAAAGCAAACGATCGCCACATTGCTTCTGAAGTTGTCGAAATGAAAAGCGCCCTTGAAAAAATTAAAGAACAAGTGCAAAATGTAGAGTAGTTTGTTTATGATAGAAAGGCAGGGATGAGCGTGAAGGAACGAGGTTTATTAATCGTTTTATCAGGGCCGTCTGGCGTCGGTAAAGGGACGGTACGAAAAGCATTATTTTCACAGCCAGATATTCAATTGCAATATTCCATTTCTGTGACGACGCGCAAACCACGCGAAGGAGAAGTCGATGGCGTCGATTACTTTTTTAAAACGCGCGAGCAATTTGAACAAATGATTCGCCAAAATGAGCTATTGGAGTGGGCAGAATATGTCGGGAACTACTACGGCACGCCAATTGATTATGTAGAAAAAACATTGCAAGAAGGAAAAGACGTGTTTTTAGAAATTGAAGTGCAAGGAGCGATGCAAGTTCGCAAAGTGTTCCCAGAGGCGCTCTTTATTTTCCTCGCTCCCCCAAGCTTAAGCGAATTGCGTAAACGAATTGAAATGCGCGGAACGGAATCAGAAGACTTAATTCGTGATCGCTTACAAGCGGCGAAAGAAGAATTAGAAATGATGGATGCATACGATTACGTCGTTGAAAACGATCAAGTAGAACTGGCATGCGAGCGCATTAAAGCCATTGTCATGGCGGAACATTGCCGACGTGAACGTGTTGCACAACGATATAAAAAGATGTTGGAGGTGGAGTAATATGTTATATCCTTCCATTGACTTGCTTATTACAAAACTCGATTCAAAATATACGCTCGTCACAGTTGCGGCGAAGCGCGCCCGCCAATTGCAAGTAAAAAATGACTTAACGATCGAAAAACCTTTGTCGAAAAAATTTGTCGGCAAAGCGTTAGAGGAAATTGCAGCGGGTCATATTGAAGTCGTTAGCGAAGAAGAAGCAGCGCAATAAACTATTTACGACAACCTAGTTTTAGGTTGTTATTTTTTTACAAATACCGAACGAAAGGGGCAACGTCGATGCTTCAGCAAAAAAACATTTTATTATGTGTCACAGGGGGCATTGCTGTATATAAAGCAGCGGCACTCACAAGCAAACTTGTGCAAGCAGGGGCGAATGTCAAAGTCGTCATGACGGAAGCTGCTTGTCAATTCGTTACACCGCTTACGTTTCAAGCGCTATCAAAAAACGAAGTGTACGTCGATACATTCGATGAAAAAAACCCGAACGTCATTGCACATATTGACTTAGCTGATTGGGCACATATCGTACTCGTTGCCCCTGCGACCGCAAACACGATCGCAAAGCTCGCCTATGGTTTAGCTGATAACATGGTGACAACGATTTTACTTGCGACGAAAGCACCGATTTGGCTTGCGCCCGCGATGAACGTCCATATGTACGAACATCCAGCGGTACAACAAAATATGCGCACGTTGCAGTCATATGGCTATCGCTTTATTGAGCCAGCCGAAGGGATGCTTGCGTGCGGTTACGTTGGAAAAGGGCGATTAGAAGAGCCAGAAACGATCGTCGCTTTGCTTGAACAACATGTTGCATCAAACGAACTGTTAAAAGGAAAAAAAGTGTTAGTGACAGCCGGTCCGACGCGTGAAAAATTAGACCCTGTCCGCTTTTTCAGCAATCATTCGACAGGAAAAATGGGATATGCCATCGCAGAGGCGGCGCGCGATTTTGGAGCTGACGTCACCCTCGTTTCCGGTCCGACTTCGCTTGTTCGTCCGCAAGGAATACAGACGATTCAAGTAGAGAGTGCGCAAGACATGTATGAAGCGGTCATGAAGCATTTTCAACATAGCGATATCGTCATTAAAACAGCAGCAGTAGCAGACTATCGTCCGAAATATGTGGCCGACAATAAAATAAAAAAACAGCAAGGAGACTACACTATCGTTCTTGAGCGAACGATCGACATTTTACAAACGCTCGGCAAGCAAAAAACGCACCAATTTTTAGTTGGCTTTGCGGCAGAGACGAACGATGTAGAACGATATGCGAAAGAAAAGCTCGCGCGCAAAAATGCCGATATGATTGTCGCAAATAACGTCGTCCAAGAAGGGGCAGGGTTCGGCACGGATACAAATATTGTGACGATATTTAAACGAGACGGAACGGCAAAGCAACTTCCACTCTTGCCAAAATCGGAAGTGGCAAAACAAATTTTGCGTGAAATTCATTATGAAATTGAGGGACGCCTATGACGGTTGCTTCTGTCATCGTTGATATTCCTACGAGTCAAACGGATCGCCCATTTGATTACGCGATCCCACCTGAACTTGTCGGTGTTGTACAACCAGGCATGCGCGTTGTCGTCCCATTTGGCACACGTTTTTTACAAGGATTTGTTATTGAACTGAAAGAAACGACGGATATGCCGCTCGAACAATTAAAGCCCATTCATTCTCTTTTTGACGTTGTTCCTGTATTTAATGAAGAATTGTTGCGACTTGGAAAATGGCTAGCTGAAACGACGCTTTGTTTCACGGTATCGGCGTTTCAAGCGATGTTACCTGCCGCAATGAAAGCGAAATATGAAAAAGATATTCGGCTCATCGAGCAACATATGCCGTTCATACACGAAAAAGTACGCGCGTTGTTTCGCGACCGTCTTGTCATTCCGTGGGGGGAAGTGGCACAAACGCCATACGTTCCGCTGTTGCAAAAAGAAATCGCAAGAGGCCATATAGAAGTCGTTTACCGAGTTGAAGAAAAAGGAAAAATAAAAACAGAAAAGTGGGTCGAACTGTGCGCGAGCGATGACGATGTCACACATGCGCTTGCATCTCTCTCGCATCGCGCCATAAAACAAAAACAAGTGCTTGAGCGTTTGCTTACAGCCCGCTCTTTCCCTTTAAAACAGTTGCTTAGCGAAACAAATAGTACATTTTCTACTGTTCAAGCGCTCATGAAAAAACAGCTCGTCACTGTGACAGAAAAAGAAATATATCGCGATCCGTATGCCAACCGCTCGTTTACAAAAACAAAACCCCTCGCCTTAACAGACGAACAACGCCAAGCGTTACAGGCGATCGGACAAACGATTGACGAAGATGTGCATGACGTTTTTTTAATGTACGGCGTCACAGGAAGCGGAAAAACAGAAGTGTATATGCAAGCGATTGATCTCGTCTTAAAGAAGGGAAAAGAAGCGATTGTGCTCGTGCCTGAAATTTCGCTGACTCCTCAAATGGTGAAGCGGTTTAAAGAACGATTCGGTTCGAAAGTGGCCGTTCTTCATAGCGGCTTATCGCTCGGAGAAAAGTATGATGAGTGGCGAAAAATTCAACGAAAAGAAGTACAGCTCGTTGTTGGAGCTCGTTCTGCCATTTTTGCACCGTTTGAAAACATCGGCATCATCATTATTGATGAAGAACATGAAACGAGCTACAAACAAGAAGAATCGCCCCGCTATCATGCGCGCGATGTGGCGATTTTCCGAGGTCGTTACCATCGTTGTCCTGTTGTGTTTGGCAGCGCTACGCCATCGCTCGAATCGTTTGCGCGCGCTCAAAAAGGGGTATATAAACAAGTCACGTTAACGAAGCGAATGAACGATCATGCGATGCCACCTGTAGACATTGTTGATATGCGCGAAGAACTGCGCGCAGGAAACCGCTCGATGTTTTCCCGCCTTTTATTTGAAAAATTAACGGAGCGTTTACAAAAAGGTGAACAATCTGTTTTATTTTTAAATCGTCGTGGTTATTCTTCTTTCGTCATGTGTCGCGATTGCGGTCACGTCATTCAATGTCCACATTGCGATATTTCGCTCACGTATCATCGCGTCCAACAACAATTGAAATGTCACTATTGTGGGTATGAACAGCGAATGTCGTCGCATTGTCCTGCTTGTCAAAGCGAACATATTCGCTTTTTCGGAACGGGAACGCAAAAAGTAGAAGAAGAATTAACGAAGCTGCTTCCAGAAGCGCGCGTCATTCGGATGGACGTCGATACAACGAGCCGAAAAGGAGCACATGAACGACTGCTTCGGGAATTTGGAGAGGGAAAGGCTGACATTTTACTCGGCACGCAAATGATCGCTAAAGGGCTCGATTTTCCAAACGTCACGTTAGTTGGCGTATTAGCAGCAGACACGATGCTTCACGTCCCTGATTTTCGCGCGGCAGAAAAAACGTTTCAGCTGTTGACGCAAGTAAGCGGTCGAGCGGGGCGGCATCATTTGCCGGGTGAAGTCGTCATTCAAACGTATACACCTGAACATTACAGCATTCAATTCGCAAGCAAACATCATTATGAGGCGTTTTATGAACGTGAAATGATGAACCGAAAAAAACACGGGTATCCACCGTTTTACTATTTAACGCTCATTACGGTGTCGCATGTCGATGCGCTGAAAGGAATAAGCATCGCTGAAAAAATTGCTGCACATGTGAAAAAACATTTGTCAGCTGAATCGGTTGTACTTGGGCCTGTTGCTTCTCCGATTGCGCGCATGAACGATAGATATCGTTACCAATGCATGATAAAATACAAGCGGGAAGCGAACTTAACGACAGCGCTCCGCACTATTATGGAACATTATCAGCGCGAGATGACGCGCGGTGATGTGACGATTACGATTGATTTAAATCCATATATGATGATGTAAATAAGGGAGGAACCGTTTTGGCTATTTTACCGATTGTAACATATCCTGCCCCGATTTTAGAAACCGTTTGCCAGCCGGTCACCGTTTTTGACCGCAAGCTAACAAAAATATTAAACGACATGTACGATACGATGATTGCGGCTGATGGGGTCGGACTAGCCGCCCCACAAGTCGGCATTGACCAACAAATTGCGATTGTTGATATTGGCGACCGTCATGGGCGCATCGAGTTAGTGAATCCCGTCATCGTTTCCCAAATCGGTGAACAAACTGGACCAGAAGGATGCTTAAGTTTTCCGGGGTTATTTGGGGAAGTGAAACGTTCTCAATATGTGAAAGTACGCGCGCAAAATCGTCGCGGTCGCCCGTTTGAAATCGAAGCGACAGGCTTTTTAGCTCGCGCGTTACAACATGAAATCGACCATTTACACGGCATATTATTTACGTCAAAAGTGATTCGTTATTATGAAGAAGGGGAGTTCGAACAATGAACATTGTATTTATGGGAACACCTGACTTTGCTGTTCCGATTTTAGAACAGTTGATCAAAGACGGATACAACGTCGTCAGCGTCGTGACACAACCGGACAAACCGAAAGGACGGAAACAGCAATTAACCCCACCGCCAGTCAAAGTGACTGCACAATCATACAACATCCCAGTATTGCAGCCGACAAAAATTCGTGAAAAAGATCAATATGAACAAGTGATCGCCTTGCAACCTGATTTGATTGTGACAGCTGCGTTTGGACAAATTTTACCGAAGCCGCTTCTTGAAGCGCCAAAGCATGGGTGCATTAACGTGCACGCCTCGCTTTTGCCAGAGTTGCGCGGAGGGGCTCCTATTCATTACGCCATTTTGCAAGGAAAAGAAAAAACAGGCATTACAATTATGTACATGGTTGAAAAACTAGATGCAGGCGACATATTAACGCAAGTGGAAGTGCCGATTGATGAACGTGATACAGTCGGGACGTTGCACGACAAACTTAGCGAGGCGGGGGCGAAACTACTTTCTGAAACGCTTCCGAAACTGCTTCGTGGCGACATTACACCGATAAAGCAAGATGATGAACAAGCAACGTTTGCATACAACATTAAACCAGAACAAGAACGAATCGATTGGACAAAAACGGGTGAAGACATTTATAACCATATTCGCGGCATGAATCCGTGGCCTGTCGCTTACACGACGTATGGCGATGAACGTTGGAAAATTTGGTGGGGAGAAAAAGTACGAGCTTCTTCACAAGCGAAGCCAGGCACCATTGTCACCGTTGAACGCGACGGCATTGTCGTTGCAACGGGCAACGAAACAGCGATCAAAATTACTGAATTGCAACCAGCAGGAAAGCGGAAAATGAGCGCTACTGACTTTTTACGCGGTGCAACGATTGAAATCGGGACAGTATTAGGAGGAAAGAATGAGTAAAAAAAACGTCCGAAACTTAGCGTTAGATGTGCTAATAGATATCGAAAAAAAACGAGCATATAGCAATTTATCATTACATCATGTGATCGAAACGAACGAATTATCCGCTCAAGACGTTGCGCTTTTAACAGAGATCGTGTACGGCACGATCCAACGGCGCGATACGCTTGATTACTATTTAGAGCCGTTTGTGAAAGGAAAAATTGAGCTGTGGGTGCGCCTGTTGCTCCGAATGTCGCTTTATCAAATGGTATTTTTAGACCGGATTCCTGATCGCGCGGTGTTATTTGAAGCGGTAGAAATAGCAAAACGTCGCGGTCATCGCGGCATCGCCTCGCTCGTAAACGGGGTATTGCGTTCCATTCAGCGCCAAGGGTTGCGCTCATTTGATGAAATAAAAGACGACATTGAACGTCTAGCCGTTGCGACAAGCCACCCGCTTTGGCTCGTGCGCCGATGGGTGGCGCAGTTTGGCGTAGAAGAAACAAAACGAATGTGCGAAGCAAACAACTTGCCGCCAGAACAAACGGCGCGGGTAAACGCGATGCGTGTAACGGTTGACGAAGCGATCGCACGCTTAAAAGAAGAAGGGATTGAAGCCGTTCCTTCTTCCGTCGTGCCGGTTGGGGTAAAAATGGTCAAGGGAAATGCAGCGAAAACGAGCGTGTTTCAAGAAGGGCTTCTTACGATTCAAGACGAAAGCTCGATGCTTGTTGCTTACGCTCTTTCTCCAACCGAAACAGACGTCGTGTTAGACTGTTGCGCGGCACCGGGCGGAAAGACGACGCATATGGCTGAACGAATGAACAACAAAGGTCGTGTCGTTGCGTTAGATATTCACGATCATAAAGTAAAGCTGATTGAGCAGCAGGCAAAACGTCTAGGCTTGTCGAATATTGAAGCGAAACAACTCGATAGCCGTCAAGCACATACGCAATTTGCTGCTGAAACGTTTGATCGCATATTAGTTGATGCTCCGTGCTCAGGACTTGGCGTCATTCGGCGGAAGCCGGAAATTAAATATGCGAAAAACGAAAAGGATATCGCACAACTTGCCGATATTCAATTAAATATTTTACGGACGGTCGCCCCGCTTGTAAAACGTGGTGGAACGCTCGTATATAGCACATGTACGGTCGATCGGGAAGAAAACGAACAAGTCATCGCTGCATTTTTAGACGAACATCCACAATATGAGCTTGATGAAACGCTTGCTTCGCGCTTGCCATCATCGGTTGCGCCATACGTGCGTCACGGCATGTTGCAACTGCTTCCACATCACGTATATAGCGACGGATTTTTTATCGCAACATTGAAAAAGAAAGGTGAAATGATATGAAACCATCCATTTACTCGCTGCGTTTAGAAGACTTGCAAAGTTGGGTGGAACAGCAAGGGGAAAAGCCGTTTCGCGCCACACAAATTTTTGAATGGTTATATAAAAAACGAGTGACGTCTTTTGAAGAGATGACAAATATTCCAAAAGCGTTGCGCGAACAGTTAGATGAACATTTCGTCATCACAACATTAAAAACGCTCGTACAACAAACGTCAAAAGACGGAACGATGAAGTTTTTATTTGAGCTTCATGACGGCTATTCGATTGAAACGGTGCTTATGCGCCATGACTACGGTAATTCGATTTGTGTGACGACACAAGTCGGCTGCCGAATCGGCTGTACGTTTTGTGCTTCGACGTTAGGCGGTTTAAAGCGCAACTTACAAGCAGGTGAAATTGTTGCCCAAGTCGTCAAAGTACAAAAAGCGCTCGATGAAACGAGCGAACGGGTGAGCAGCATCGTCGTTATGGGAATTGGGGAACCGTTTGATAACTATGATGAGCTCATCAAGTTTTTAAAAATCGTGAACCATCCGAAAGGGTTGCATATTGGCGCGCGTCACATCACCGTATCAACGAGCGGCATCATCCCAAAAATTTATCAATTTGCCGATGAAAATATGCAAATTAACTTTGCCATTTCGCTTCATGCACCAAATACGGAATTGCGCTCGAAGTTAATGCCGATTAACCGCGCTTATAAATTGCCAGAGCTGATGGAAGCGGTTCGCTATTACATTGAAAAAACAGGGCGGCGCGTGACATTTGAATACGGTTTATTTGGCGGTGTGAACGATCAAATTGAACATGCCGAAGAGCTTGCTGAGCTGATTAAAGGATTAAAATGTCATGTCAATTTAATCCCGGTCAACTATGTGCCTGAACGCAACTACGTGCGCACGCCGCGCGAGCAAATTTTTGCGTTTGAGAAAACGTTGAAAAAACACGGCATTAACGTAACGATTCGCCGTGAACAAGGGCACGATATTGACGCAGCATGCGGTCAGCTACGTGCGAAGGAGCGGAAAGAAGAAACGAAAGCGTAACGATGTGGAAACACAGATCGAAGTAAGGAAGGGATACGTATATGAAGGCGGTATTTCAAACGGATGTCGGGAAAATAAGGTCACATAACGAAGATAACGGTGGCGTTTTTATGAATCAAACAGGCGATTATTTAGCCGTTGTTGCTGATGGAATGGGCGGTCATCTTGCAGGTGATGTGGCAAGTGAAATGACGATGACGCAGCTAAAACAGTTTTGGGAAGAGACGGAAGAAGTGACGTCCCCACAGCAAGCGGAGACGTGGTTAAAAGAACATATTATGAAAGTGAACGAATCGCTTTTTCGACACTCTCAAACGAACGATCACTGTCAAGGGATGGGTACGACGATCGTTGCCGCCATTTGTACAAAACAGTTTGCGACGATCGGCCACATCGGTGATAGCCGTTGTTATTTACTAAACGCAAACGGATTTCAACAAATGACAGAAGACCATTCCCTTGTCAATGAATTAGTGAAAAGCGGACAACTATCAAAAGAAGATGCGGAATATCATCCGCGTAAACATGTGCTATTGCGGGCGCTCGGAACAGAGCAAATAATTGAACTCGATATAAAAACGGTCACTGTCGATGAAGGAGATATGTTACTGCTTTGCTCTGACGGCCTTTCGAATAAAGTGCCTGAACAGACGATGGTAGACGTATTAACGTCGGATCGTTCGCTTGAAGAAAAAGCGCAAGCGTTAATTGATGTGGCAAACGAGCACGGTGGGGAAGATAACATTACGTTAGCGATCGTACAATTTTTAGATGTGAGTGAAAGTAGGTGATCGCTCGTGCTCATCGGTAAACGATTAAACGGTCGCTATAAAATATTACAACTCATTGGCGGCGGCGGAATGGCGAACGTTTATTTGGCAAGGGATATGATTTTAGAACGCGACGTTGCCGTAAAAGTGTTGCGTTTAGATTTTGTAAACGATGAATTATTTATTAAACGGTTTCGACGTGAAGCACAAGCCGCGACAAGTTTAAACCATGAAAATATTGTCACGATTTACGATGTTGGAGAGGACGACGGCATTTACTACATGGTCATGGAATATGTGCGTGGCTGCACGTTAAAACAATACATTCAACAACGTGCTCCGCTTCCTGTTCAAGAAGCGTTGCGCATGATGGATGAATTAACAGGGGCGATTGCTCACGCTCATCAAAACGGAGTCATTCATCGCGACATTAAGCCACAAAACATTTTAGTCGCAGAAGACGGAACAATTAAAATTACCGATTTCGGTATAGCTGTCGCGTTAAGCTCGACAACGATTACGCAAACGAATTCTGTTTTAGGATCTGTTCATTATTTATCGCCTGAACAAGCAAAAGGCGGAATGGCGACAGAAAAATCGGATATTTATTCGCTCGGCATCGTCATGTTTGAGTTGTTAACGGGACAATTGCCGTTCTCTGGTGAATCTGCCGTAGCGATTGTGTTAAAACATTTGCAAACGGATACGCCGTCTGTGCGACGATGGAACCCGAACATTCCCCAAAGCGTAGAAAATATTGTGTTAAAAGCGACAGCGAAAAATCCGTTGCATCGTTACAATAGCGCATTAGATATGCAAAAACATATTCGCACCGCTCTTTTGCCTGAGCGCATAAACGAACAAAAATTTACGTTGCCGACCGAAGATGACGACGAAGAAACGAAAATTATCCCAATTGTGAAGCCGACCGCTTCTGCACCGTCAGCAAAGAAAGAGGACGTGCCTCCTCCAAAAGAAAAGCGTTCAAAAAAATGGCTCATTTTATGGGCGGCATTTCTTTTCTTGCTCGTCGGCGCTGGAGTGAGTGCGGTGACGTGGATTCCTGATTTATTTTTCCCGAAAGATGTGACGGTGCCTGATGTGACGAACAAAAGTTATACAGATGCGGTGACGGAATTAACGTCGTTAGGCTTAAAAATCAAAAAGACGGTCGAAGAAGAACATAATGACATCGCAGAAGGATTTGTCATTCGTACGAATCCGCAAGTTGGAAAAGTCGTCAAAGTGGGTACGGCGGTGACGATTTATAAAAGTATAGGGAAGAAAAAAGTGGAGTTTCAAAATTATGTTGGCGAGCCAATTGATGACGTTGAGCGACAATTGCGATCGGACAACTATTTGCTCATCGACAAAAAAGAAGTGTATAGCGACGAACCAGCAGGTACGATTATCGAACAATTCCCGCTTCCAGGCGAAAAAGTTGTGCCGGAAGAAACAGAAGTGCGTTTGACCGTCAGCCTTGGACCAGAAAAAATTGTTTTAAAAGATTTAACAGGATACACGGAAAAAAGTGTGCGCGATTATGCTGCAGACCAACAACTGTACGTCATCGTCAAACAGCAATATTCAGATACGGTCGAAAAAGGGCTCGTCATTTCTCAAACGCCACAAGCGAACGCAAAATTAGAAAAAGGAGCAACTGTGACGGTCTTCATTTCTCTTGGAAAAGAACCGGTATTAACAAAGAAAGTCATTCAAGAAATTAGCATTCCGTACGAACCGCCTGTTGATGTAAACGAACCAGTCATGGCAGAATTATATATAGAAGACGAAAACTATTCGTTTGCCCAACCGTACAAACGTTATCGTTTAACAAGTGATGTGAAAGAGCGTGTAGAATTTGTCATTCAACAAGGAAAACAAGGGCGTTATCGCGTCGTCGTCAACGGCACGACGGTGCGTGAGGGCATCGTGCCATATCCAACAACACCTTAAAGGAGGGAAGGCATGGCGGAAGGAAAAATTATTAAAGCGTTAAGCGGTTTTTATTACGTGTTAAGCGAAGGTCGAGTATATCAATGTCGTGGTCGCGGGGTGTTTCGCAAGCGGAAAGTGACGCCGCTTGTCGGCGACTACGTTTCCTTTCAAGCGGAAAATGAACGAGAAGGGTATATATTAGACGTATTTGAGCGGAAAAATGAACTTGTTCGCCCGCCAATTGCAAATATCGACCAAGCGATTTTAGTGTTTTCAGCGGTAGAGCCAGATTTTAACCCAGCATTGCTCGATCGATTTCTCGTCTTAATTGAAGCAAAGCATATTCGCCCAATTATTGTTGTGAGCAAAATGGATTTAGTAGACGATGAAACAAAACCACGCATCGAACAATATATTTGCGATTATCGTCAAATCGGATATGATGTGTTAGAAGTGTCGACGAAAACGCGGGCAGGGGTTGAATCATTACTCCCTTACTTCGAAGGAAACGTATCCGTATTTGCAGGGCAGTCAGGTGTCGGAAAGTCATCTTTATTAAATGCGTTACGTCCGGACTTACAGTTAAAAACGGGCCATATTTCCCATCATCTTGGACGAGGAAAACATACGACAAGACATGTTGAATTAATTGAAATCGGAGGCGGTTTCGTCGCAGATACGCCGGGATTTAGTGCGCTAGAATTTGATGAAATCGCACTCGAACAATTGCCACTTTGTTTTCCTGAGTTTGTTGCTAGAAGCGGCGGTTGTAAATTCCGCGGTTGTACGCATACAGCGGAGCCAAAATGCGCGGTGAAAGAGGCGTTCGCATCCGGAGATATTCCTTGTTACCGTTATGAACATTACGTGAGCTTTGTCGAGGAAATAAAAGAACGAAAGCCGAGGTATTGAACATGATTAAAATTGCACCATCGATTTTATCTGCGAATTTTGCCAAACTTGGCGAAGAAATTGTAGATGTAGAACGGGGAGGAGCGGATTACATTCATATCGATGTGATGGACGGTCATTTCGTTCCGAACATCACCATCGGCCCACTAATCGTTGAAGCTATTCGTCCGGTGACGACACTCCCGCTTGACGTTCACTTAATGATTGAACAACCAGATCGTTATATTCCGACGTTTGCGAAAGCGGGGGCAGATTATTTAACGGTGCATGTCGAAGCTTGCCCGCATTTGCACCGCACGATTCATTTAATAAAAGAACACGGTGTGAAAGTAGGGGTGGCACTGAACCCGCATACACCGATAGCGATGATTGAACACATCATAGAAGATATCGACTTAGTTTTATTTATGACGGTCAATCCAGGCTTTGGCGGACAATCGTTTATCCCAGCTGTGCTGCCAAAAATTCGTGCGTTTTCGACACTCGTTCGCGAACGAGGGCTTTCCGTTGAAATTGAAGTAGATGGTGGCATTCACGCTGAGACAGCAAAGCTTTGTGTACAAGCTGGTGCGAACGTTCTCGTTGCGGGATCAGCCATTTATAATCAAGCCGATCGTGCTCAAGCGATTCGCGCCATTCGTGAGGGTGTGTCATCTTGACACATCCTTCTTTTATACTTTTATAAAGGGGGGACATCCGTTGATTATTCATGTTGTTGCAGGTGGTCCGACAAGCTTTTTGCCTCATTTACAGGCGTATGATGGGGAGGACGTATATTGGGTAGGGGTAGATCGGGGGGTGCTCGCGTTGCTTCATGCCGGCATCATGCCAAAACGGGCGTTCGGAGATTTTGATTCCATCGACGAACAAGAGTTACAACAATTAAAAATGAAATTACCGCATATCGATATATGGCCAGCGGAAAAAGATCAAACCGATACAGACATTGCACTTGAGTGGGCGCTTGAACAACAAGCGACAAAAATTCGTTTGTTTGGAGCGACAGGGGGCCGACTTGATCATTTATTCGGAAACGTTCAGCTTTTGTTTAAAGGAAAAGATGGGCAAATTGAGTTAATTGATCGACAAAATGTTGTGACGCTATATCGCAACGGGGAGCATATCGTTGAAAAAAGAGACGAATACACGTATATTTCATTTATTCCTTTGACTCCAATTCGCGCCTTAACGCTTCGTGGATTTAAGTATCCGCTCGATGCATGCGATGTGCCGCTCGGATCAACATTATGCGTAAGCAACGAACTCATCCATCATTTTGGTACTTTTTCATTCGCTGAAGGCATATTAATGATGATAAGAAGCAAGGATGAAAAATAAACGCTTCGAGGTACGATTTGTGCGGAGATGAATATATTAGTGGCAGAGTGTGCACAGTAGGGGAGGGAATGATCGTGAAATTTTATACGATTAAGTTGCCGAAGTTTTTAGGTGGAATTGTTCGGGCAATGTTGAATTCATTTAAAAAAGGATAAAAGCACCAAATGATTGGTGCTTTTTTCTATTACACACGTTCTACTTTTCCGGATTTTAATGCGCGAGCAGAAACCCAAACGCGCTTTGGTTTTCCGTCAACTAAAATGCGAACTTTTTGAAGGTTTGCTTTCCATGTGCGGCGGCTCGCATTCATTGCATGAGAACGAGCGTTTCCGAAAGACTTTTTCTTACCAGTCACAAAGCATTTTGCCATTTTGTTTCCCTCCTCACTTGCCAAACTACGTGCTCAAAACACTACTATAATTTATCATACATAAAAACGGATTGCAATACTTCTGACATACTCTTTCAAGAAAATAACCTTGACATCCGTTTTCTGTTTCGGGTAAATATACTATGGGTAGAAGCTTTTAAAAATAAGCTGAGTATAGTACAATGGCGTTAGCTACCTAATCAGAAAGGGGACTTGAGCGATGTCCATTGAATTACAAACAAAATACGGTCGTGTTGAAATTAGTAACGATGTCATTGCAGCGATTGCTGGAGGAGCGGCAGTCGATTGTTATGGGATTGTCGGCATGGCATCAAAAAATCAATTAAAAGACGGTATTGCTGAAATTTTACGCCGTGAAAATTTCGCCAAAGGAATTGTTGTCCGTCAAGAGAACGATGAAGTGCACATTGACTTATACGTCATCGTTAGCTACGGTACGAAAATTTCTGAAGTGGCTCATAACGTACAAACGAAAGTGAAGTATACGTTAGATCAAACGTTAGGTTTATCTGTTCAGTCAATCAACATCTATGTTCAAGGGGTTCGTGTGACGAATCCGTAGTGAGGAGGAACAAGTCTGTGAGAGTGACAACATTAGATGGAAAGCGCTTTGCACAAATGGTATTGCAAGGCGCGACACATTTAGCGAACAATGCAAAAACGGTAGACGCATTAAACGTCTTTCCTGTGCCAGATGGGGATACAGGGACAAATATGAACTTGTCGATGACGTCTGGTGCGAAAGAAGTGAAAAATCACGTATCTGACCATATCGGAAAAGTGGCAAGCGCATTAGCGAAAGGACTATTAATGGGGGCGCGCGGAAACTCAGGCGTTATTTTATCGCAACTATTCCGTGGATTTGCGAAAGCGATTGAACAAAAAAGCGAAATCAATAGCAAAGAGTTTGCTGCCGCGCTTGAAGCGGGCGTACAAACGGCGTATAAAGCGGTAATGAAGCCGGTTGAAGGAACGATTTTAACCGTTGCTAAAGATGCGGCGAAACGCGCTACTACTGTTGCGAAAAAAGAAACAGACATGATCGTTGTCATGACGGAAGTATTAAAAGAAGCAAAAGCATCGTTAAAGCGGACGCCAGATTTACTTCCTGTATTAAAAGAAGTAGGCGTTGTGGACAGCGGTGGACAAGGTCTTGTGTTTGTATACGAAGGATTTTTAGCGGCATTAAAAGGGGAAACGATTGCGGAATCGGAAGCGTTGTCGATGGAACAACTCGTCCGTACCGAACATCACCGCAACGTGCAAAGCCATTTGAGCGCAGATAATATTGAGTTTGGATATTGTACGGAATTTATGGTGAAATTTGAGCAAGAAAAAGTAGCGAAACATCCGTTTCAAGAAGAAACGTTTCGCCAAGATTTAAGCCGCTTCGGTGATTCGCTTCTTGTCATCGCAGACGATGAATTAGTCAAAGTGCACATTCATGCAGAACAGCCGGGAGAAGTGCTCACGTATGCGCAACGTTACGGAAGTTTAATTAACATTAAAATCGAAAACATGCGCGAACAGCATGCGAATATTGTCCACGAAAACATGCCGCAACCGAAAAAGCAAGAACGTCTCCCATACGGCATCGTTACAGTAGCGATGGGGGGTGGCATTGCTGAATTGTTTAAAAGCATCGGTGCTCATGCGGTCATTGAAGGTGGACAAACGATGAATCCGAGCACGGAAGACATCGTGAAGGCGATTGAAGAAGTGAATGCCCAAACGGTATTTGTTTTGCCGAATAATAAAAATATTATTTTAGCAGCTCAACAAGCCGCTTCTGTCGCTTCGTGTGATGTTGTCGTCATTCCGTCAAAAACTGTGCCACAAGGAATGACTGCGTTGCTTTCATTTCATCCTTCCGCAACAAAAGAAGAAAACGAAGAAGCGATGACAGAGGCGCTTCATCGTGTAAAAACAGGTCAAGTGACGTTTGCTGTCCGCGATACAAATATTGACGGTGTCGAAATTGCGAAAGACGATTATATGGGCATTGCCGATGGGAAAATTGTCGTCTCCCACAAAGAGCTCATGCATGTCGTTGAAACGTTACTTTCACATATCATTAGCGAAGAAGATGAAATCGTCACCATTCTTTCTGGTGAAGATGCGACGGATGAACAAACCGCACATGTCGTTCAATGGATTGAAAAACAATTCCCGGAAGTTGAAGTAGAAACACATCACGGTGGACAACCGTTATATCCGTTTATTTTTGCGATTGAATAAAGCGTATTGTTGTAATTGACATACGATAAAGAAGGGGAACGTTCCCCTTCTTTTTCATGAAGATGACAAAGGGGAGAATAAAAGGTGAAATATCGGAGTGTATTTGACATCATTGGCCCGATTATGATCGGTCCGTCGAGTTCGCATACAGCCGGGGCGGTGCGCATTGGCAAAGTCGCACGCAATTTATTCGGGAGAAAACCAGCATGGGCGGACATTTTCTTTTACGGTTCATTCGCTGAGACGTACAAAGGACACGGAACAGATGTCGCCATCGTCGGCGGGTTATTAAACTTTGATACGTTTGATGAACGGATGAAAACATCGTTACACATCGCCAAACAAGAAGGGATCTGCATTACGTTTCATGAAGAAGAAGCGATTCCCCCTCATCCGAATACAGCCAAAATTCGCATCGGCGATGAAAAAGGGGAGCTCGAGCTTGTCGGCATTTCTATTGGCGGTGGAAAAATTGAAATCATCGAGCTGAACGGCTTTGAGCTTAAACTTTCTGGACATCATCCTGCACTTTTAATTATGCATAACGATCGTTACGGGGCGATTGCAGGCGTTGCGAATGTATTAGCGAAATACGCCATCAATATCGGCCATATGGAAGTATCACGAAAAGAAAAAGGAAAACAAGCGCTTATGACAATTGAAGTAGATCAAAACATTGACGACGCGATTGTGGAGCAATTAAAAACGTTGCCACATATTATTGACGTAACAAAAATTGTGGAGTAAAGCGGCGCAAAGGGGAGACAACGATGTTTCGAAATGTAGCAGAACTTGTGGAACGGGCAGAACGCGAACAAATAAAAATTGCAGAAGTGATGATTCGTCAAGAAATGGAAGTGACCGAGCGTAGCCGAGAGGATATTGTGGCACAAATGGAGAAAAACTTACAGGTGATGGAACAAGCCGTTATGCGCGGATTAGCGGGCGTTCGCTCTCATTCTGGGTTAACAGGTGGCGATGCGACACGCTTACAACAATATATTGCGCGTGGACAATTTTTATCAGGGGAAACGATTTTAGATGCCGTCAGCAAGGCGATGGCAACGAACGAAGTGAACGCGGCGATGGGGATGATTTGTGCGACACCAACAGCAGGATCAGCTGGTGTCGTTCCAGGCACATTATTTGCGGTGAAAGAAAAACTTCAACCGACACGCGAACAAATGGTTGAATTTTTATTTACAGCTGGAGCATTCGGGTTTGTAGTCGCAAACAATGCATCTATTTCTGGTGCGGCAGGCGGTTGCCAAGCAGAAGTTGGATCAGCGGCAGGCATGGCAGCAGCAGCGCTCGTCGAAATGGCTGGTGGCACGCCGAGACAAGCGGCAGAAGCGATGGCTATCGCTTTAAAAAATATGCTTGGACTTGTCTGTGATCCGGTCGCGGGTTTAGTTGAGGTACCGTGCGTAAAACGAAACGCGATCGGAGCGGCGAATGCGATGATCGCTGCCGATATGGCGCTTGCTGGCATACAAAGCCGCATTCCGTGCGATGAGGTCATTGAAGCGATGTTTCGCATCGGTCAAACGATGCCGATTGCATTAAAAGAAACAGCACAAGGAGGGTTAGCGGCCACGCCGACTGCTCGCAAATTAGAAGCGCGCATTTTCGGCAAGCCGAATGAGAAACGTGAGTGACGTATTACAACAACCAGTCACAGCGATTAAAGGAATTGGAGAAGAAACAGCCATAGCGCTTCATGACATGGGAATTGATACGATTGAACAACTGTTGTATCACTTCCCTTTTCGTTATGAAGATTATCGCATATGTGCATTAGAAGAAGCAAAGCACGATGAAAAAATAACGATTGTCGGCAAAGTGTACAGCGAGCCTACCCTTACGTATTATCAACGCAAAAAGTCGCGATTAACGTTTCGTGTGCTTGTAGACCGTTTTTTAGTGACGGCTGTTTGCTTTAACCAACCTTATTTAAAAAAGAAACTAGCTTTGCACGAGACGGTGACGTTGACAGGAAAGTGGGATAAACATCGCCAAACAATTACGGTGCAACAGCTTCATATCGGTGAAATGAAACAACAAAAGGAAATCGAACCGGTCTATTCGACGCGTGGCGACTTAACGGTGAAAGGGATGCGCCGTTTTATAGCGCTCGCTTTACAACAATACGGCGATGCGATTGTCGACCCGTTGCCTTGCGAATTGCTGCAAACATATCGGCTCGTATCTAAACGTGATGCGATACGAGCGATTCATATGCCGCTTTCGCACGAGCAGCTGAAACAAGCGCGACGGCGACTCGTTTATGAAGAATTTTTACTTTTTCAATTAAAAATGCAAGCGTTAAAAAAATATCGCCGTGAACAGTCACCGGGCATTGCGCATCGTTTTTCAGATGAACAGCTTCAATCGTTTATTCAATCGCTTCCTTTTCCGCTCACAAATGCACAACAGCGGGTTGTGCGTGAAATTGTTCAAGATTTAAAGTCGCCATATCGGATGAATCGGCTATTACAAGGTGATGTGGGATCAGGAAAAACCGTCGTTGCCGCTATTGTGTTGTATGCAGTATATGTTTCAGGATATCAAGGGGCATTAATGGTACCGACCGAAATTTTAGCCGAACAGCACGCCGAATCGCTTCGTGCTCTCCTTGAACCGATGGGCATTCGTGTCGAACTATTGACGAGTTCTGTGAAAGGAAAAAGGCGGAAACAGCTACTTGAACAATTAGCAGCGGGAGACGTTCATGTTGTTGTTGGCACACATGCGCTCATTCAAGATGACGTCAATTTTGCTCAGCTTGGAGTAGTTATTACAGACGAGCAACATCGTTTCGGTGTCGAACAACGTCGCATTTTACGTGAAAAAGGGCAATCGCCCGATGTGTTGTTTATGACGGCAACACCGATTCCGCGCACCCTTGCGATTACTGCATTTGGAGAAATGGACGTTTCCGTCATTGATGAAATGCCGAAAGGAAGAAAAAAAATTGAAACGTATTGGGTCAAGCACGACATGCTTGAGCGTGTCTTTCAGTTTATCGCCAAACAAGTTGAGGCAGGTCATCAAGCATATGTGATTTGCCCATTGATTGAAGAGTCGGAAAAGCTTGATGTTCAAAATGCGATCGACGTTCATGCGATGTTAACGCACTATTATAAAGGACGGTATCGCATCGGATTGATGCACGGCCGTTTATCTTCAGAAGAAAAAGAAGAAGTGATGCGTGCGTTTAGTGTAAATGATATTCATATTTTAGTATCTACAACCGTTGTGGAAGTTGGGGTAAACGTCCCGAACGCGACGGTCATGGTCATTTACGATGCCGATCGATTCGGCCTTGCCCAACTCCATCAGTTGCGCGGGCGAGTGGGGCGCGGACAAGCCCAATCGTATTGTATTTTAGTTGCCGATCCAAAGTCGGAAACCGGAAAAGAGCGCATGCGCATTATGACGGAAACGAACGACGGATTTGTGCTGTCTGAAAAAGATTTAGAACTGCGCGGGCCGGGCGACTTTTTTGGCACGAAACAAAGCGGCATGCCTGAGTTTCGTCTCGGGGACCTCATCCACGACTATCGCATTTTAGAAGTAGCACGACAAGATGCAGCCCGCCTCATCGATTCCCCTGCCTTTTGGCGGGACGAAAAATACGCCCTTCTTCGCGAACATTTACAACAATCAGGCATTTTAAGCGGTGAAAAATTAGATTAAAAGTGGTTGAAATGTCATCTTGGGTGTTATATACTACTATTAGTACCTAGTAATAATTCGGATGGTGGATCGAAAATGAGAAGAAATAAACGAGAACGGCAACGATTACTGCAAGCAACGATCGAAGAAAACCCATTTATTACAGACGAACAGCTTGCCGAAAAATTTTCAGTCAGCATTCAAACGATCCGCCTCGATCGCCTGGAACTGTCGATTCCGGAGTTGCGCGAGCGCATTAAACATGTCGCTGAGCGCACATTTGCTGACGAAGTAAAGTCGTTGCCTATTGAAGAAGTGATCGGAGAAATCATTGATATACAGTTAGACGAAAGTGCTATTTCAATTTTTGATGTAAAAAAGGAACATGTATTTCAACGAAATCAAATTGCGCGAGGACATCATTTATTTGCACAAGCGAATTCGCTTGCTGTAGCTGTCATTAACGATGAATTAGCTTTAACGGCAAAAGCGAACATTCGTTTTATGCGTCCCGTCAAAGAAGGGGAGCGCGTCGTCGCGAAAGCGAAAGTAAAAAACTTAAATGAAAATGGGCGCACAGTCGTTGAAGTGAATAGCTACGTTGGTCAAGAGCTTGTTTTTCAAGGAGAATTTCACATGTATCGTTCAAATGTTGTCAAAAAGGATGGAGAAGAAAAATGAAAATCGCAATCGATGCCATGGGAGGCGATCACGCTCCGAAAGAAGTCGTGATCGGTGCACAAAAGGCGATTGAGCATTTTCACGATATTGAAATTACGCTTGTCGGGAATGAGACGCTCATTCGCCCATATATCACAAACGATGAACGACTATCGATCATTCATACAGAACAAGTCATTGAAGCAACAGACGAACCTGTTCGTGCCGTTCGCCGTAAAAAAGAGGCGTCCATGGTATTAATGGCAAACGAAGTGAGCGAAGGGCGCGCTCATGCGTGTATTTCGGCAGGAAATACAGGAGCTTTAATGGCAGCAGGGTTGTTTATCGTCGGTCGCATAGACGGCATTGATCGTCCTGCCTTAGCTCCGACGTTGCCAACGATTGATGGAAAAGGATTTGTGTTGTTGGACGTTGGCGCAAACGTTGATGCCCGCCCAGAACATATATTGCAATATGCGTTAATGGGCGCAGCATATGCCGAAAAAGTGCGCGGTGTTGCTCGCCCGCGCGTCGGTTTATTAAACGTAGGAACAGAAGATCAAAAAGGAAATGAATTATCAAAAAAAGCGTTTCAACTTATCAAAGAGACGCCGCTAAACTTTATCGGCAACGTGGAAGCGCGCGATTTATTAGAAGGAGTAGCTGACGTCGTCGTCACGGATGGGTTCACCGGCAACGTGGCATTAAAAACAATTGAAGGAACGGCGATCGCTGTTTTTTCGATGTTAAAATCGGCGCTGACAAGCGGAGTAGTAAGTAAAATAGCCGCGCTTGCTTTAAAGCCACAGCTTATGCAATTAAAGAAAAAGATGGATTACGCTGAATACGGTGGGGCAGCGTTGTTCGGGTTACGTGCACCTGTCATTAAAGCGCACGGTTCATCGGATGCCCACGCTATTTTTCATGCCGTACGCCAAGCGCGTGATATGGTCGCCAACGAAGTCGTACAAACGGTGAAACAATCGATCGCGGAAATTACAAAATAAGAGGTGCTATGATGGGGAAAATCGCATTTATTTTTCCAGGACAAGGTTCGCAAACAGTCGGAATGGGAAAAGAATGGGCGAAAAAAGATGAGAAGGTAGCATCGATTTTTCGCCAAGCAGATGAACGATTGCAAATGTCTTTGTCACAACTTATTTTTGAAGGACCACAAGACGTATTAACAAAAACAGAAAACGCTCAACCGGCATTGCTCACGACAAGCATCGCATTTTTACAAAAAGTAAAAGAAGCAGGCATTCATCCGCATTATGTAGCGGGACATAGCCTCGGAGAATATAGCGCGCTTGTTGCAGCGTCTGTGTTGTCGTTTTCTGATGCGGTATATGCGGTGCGGAAGCGCGGGGAATTGATGGAAAAAGCCGTTCCAGCGCGACAAGGGACGATGGCAGCGGTGCTCGGCATGGATGAGGCGACGTTACAGCACATTGTTGATGAAGTCACGACGGAATCATCGCCTGTGCAATTAGCGAACTTAAACTGTCCGGGACAAATTGTCATTTCCGGAGCAAAAGAAGCGGTTGAGCAAGCGTCACAACTGGCGAAAGAAAAAGGGGCAAAACGAGTCATTCCGCTTGAAGTAAGCGGACCGTTTCACTCCGCTTTAATGAAGCCGGCGGCAGAGCAGTTTTCATCTGTGCTTGACACATTGTCGTTTCAAGAAGGTGCTGTGCCGGTCATTTCAAATGTAACAGCTGAGCCGATGAAAAATCCAACGGAAATAAAACAACGTCTTGTTGAACAATTGTATTCGCCTGTTCGTTGGGAGCAATCGATTCAAACGATGATCGATCTTGGTGTACACACGTTCATCGAAATCGGTCCTGGAAAAGTATTAAGCGGTCTAGTGAAAAAAATAAACCGTCATGTTAACGTCTATTCAATTTTTGATGAAGCTTCGTTTGCAGCGACGGTGACTGCATTGAAAGGGGAATGAAGATGGAAGGAAAAGTAGCGATTGTGACAGGGGCGTCACGTGGAATCGGGCGCGAAATCGCTTTGCATCTCGCTCGCCTCGGTGCAAAAGTAGCGGTCAATTATGCAGGGAGCGAAGCGAAAGCGAATGAAGTTGTTGCGCAAATTGTTGAACATGGTGGCGAAGCGTTCGCTGTGCAAGCCGATGTGGCAAATAGCGAAGCGGTCGAGCGCATGGTGAAAGAAGTGCTTGAACGCTGGGGGCGCGTCGACATTTTAGTAAACAACGCAGGGATTACGCGCGACAATTTGCTTATGCGCATGAAAGAAGAAGAATGGGATGCAGTCATTAACACAAACTTAAAAGGCGTCTTTTTATGTACGAAAGCCGTCACCCGTCCGATGATGAAACAACGGTACGGTCGCATTGTCAACATCGCATCGATCGTTGGCGTGAGCGGCAATCCTGGTCAAGCAAACTACGTTGCAGCGAAAGCAGGCGTCATTGGTTTGACGAAAACAGCAGCGAAAGAACTCGCGAGCCGAAACATTACGGTAAACGCCGTTGCGCCTGGATTTATTACGACAGATATGACAGACCAATTAAGCGAAGATGTGCGCCGAGCGATGTTGCAACAAATTCCGCTCGCTCGCCTCGGAAATCCAGAAGATATTGCCCATGTCGTCGCGTTTCTTGTCTCAGATGGGGCAAGCTATATGACAGGGCAAACGATTCACGTCGATGGCGGCATGGTCATGTAAAAATTCGTTTTATTTTCTGATATAATTCAGTATAATGGCTTGAGGGGAGGTGAATAAAATGGCAGACGTATTAGAGCGTGTAACGAAAATTATCGTAGATCGCCTTGGTGTCGAGGAGTCACAAGTGACGCTTGAATCTTCATTCAAAGAAGATTTAGGAGCAGATTCGCTTGATGTCGTTGAGCTTGTTATGGAGTTAGAAGACGAATTTGATATGGAAATTTCAGATGAAGAGGCGGAGAAAATTGTTACTGTCGGCGACGCAGTAAACTACATAAAAAGCCGTCTATCATAATAAGCAAAGTCCCGTTTTGTAAGCGGGGCTTTCTATGCTTTTTACGTTTATAGTTGGGGGTTCATACGCATGTCGAAGCAACGACCGTACGTGAAGTTTAAACAGTTTCAAGAGCAAATTGGCATTTTTTTTCGCGATGAAAAATTGCTCATCCAAGCATTTACCCATTCATCATATGTGAATGAGCATCGAAAGCGGCTACATGAAGATAATGAGCGCCTTGAATTTTTAGGAGATGCCGTCCTTGAATTGACCGTTTCGCAATATTTATTTGAACAGTTTCCGCAAATGAGCGAAGGGGAATTAACGAAACTGCGGGCAGCGATCGTTTGCGAACCATCGCTTGTTACGTTCGCTCATGCGCTATCGTTTGGCGATCTCGTTTTGCTCGGTAAAGGAGAAGAGTTGACGGGGGGACGAATGCGTCCATCATTGTTAGCGGACGTGTTTGAAGCTTTTATTGGAGCGCTTTATTTAGATCAAGGGATCGAGGCAGTCGTGCAATTTTTAGGGAAAACGATGTTCCCGAAAATTCGCGAAGGTGCTTTTTCTCATGTGATGGATTACAAAAGTCAACTACAAGAGCTTGTACAACGTGATGGCAGCGGCATTTTAGAATATAAAATTTTACAAGAACGAGGTCCTGCACATAATAAAGAGTTCGTATCGCGCGTATCGTTAAACGGGGAAGAGCTTGGCGTTGGCATTGGTCGCTCGAAAAAAGAGGCAGAACAACGCGCCGCACAAATGGCATTAGCTAAGCTAAAACAATCACAACAAGGCTGATCCGGTGCGAAAGGACAGCCTTGCTTGTTGTTACATCTTTGAGATAAAGGGGGATACAAGTGTTCCTCAAACGATTAGAAGCTATCGGATTTAAATCTTTTGCAGATCGCATTTCAATCGATTTTGTTCCGGGTATGACGGCCATCGTCGGTCCGAACGGAAGTGGAAAAAGCAACATTACAGATGCGATTCGTTGGGTGCTTGGGGAGCAATCGGCAAAGTCTCTTCGCGGCGCAAAAATGGAAGACGTCATTTTTTCAGGAAGCGAATCGCGCAAACCGTTAAACGTTGCGGAAGTAACATTAACGCTTGATAATAGCGATCAATTTTTGCCACTTGAATACGAAGAAGTAAGTGTAACAAGACGTGTGTATCGCTCGGGGGATAGCGAATTTTTTATTAATAAACAGCCGTGTCGCTTAAAAGATATTGTCGATTTATTTATGGATTCAGGCGTTGGTCGTGAAGCGTTTTCGATCATTAGCCAAGGAAAAGTCGAAGAAATTTTAAGCAGTAAACCGGAAGACCGTCGCATGATTTTTGAAGATGCAGCCGGTGTGTTAAAATATAAAATGAGGAAAAAAAAGGCTGAACACAAGTTGAGCGAAACAGAAGATCATTTACAACGCGTGCAAGATATTTTACATGAGCTAAACCAACAACTAGAACCGTTGAAACAACAAGCGTCCATTGCGAAAGAATATATCGAGAAAAAAGAACAATTACAAACATACGAAGTCGGGCTAATCGTCTATGAAATTGAACAGCTACATGAAAAATGGGAAACGTTAAAAGAACAGCTCGCTATACATGAACAAAACGAGATCGAATTAGCAACGACGCTACAAAAAGAAGAAGCGCACATCGCTGAATTGCGCCATGAACTGACGGCGCTCGATGAGTCGATTGACGGCTTACAACAAGTGTTATTGCTTGTGAGCGAAGAGCTAGAAAAAATGGAAGGAAAAAAACAAGTATTAAAAGAGCGAAAAAACAACGCCCATAAGCAACAACACCAAATGGAACAAACGGTGTCCCAACTGGCTGAGCGCGAACGTGTACTGGAAGCGACCATTGCAGAAAAAAAGAAGTTGCTTCAACAGCTTCAAACAAATGTGCAAGCGCTTCAAGCCGAATTAAAAGAAAAAAACAACGTGCTTTCCGCTTACGGTCCGAAAGCAGAGGCAGAAATTGAACGGCTCAAAAGTGAATATATCGATCTCGTTCACGAGCAAGCGACGTTGAAAAATGAACGGACGCACATGGAAGCACAGTTGCAAAAAAACGAAGAGAAACAACGACAGCTGATTGCTGCAAACGACGAGCATATTCAGGCATACGAGCAAATCGCTCAACAATGGGAACAAAAGCAACAGCTTGTTCACAAATTACAACAGCTCATCGCCGAGCAAGAAGAAGCAGTAAAAACAAAAGAACAACAATTAGCGGCGCAAAAAGAACAATATCGCAAAAAAGAAGCGACGTTATATGAAGCGTACCAATACGTACAAAAAATGAAATCAAAAAAAGAAATGCTTGAAGCGATGCAGCAAGAATACGCTGGATTTTTCCAAGGTGTAAAAGAAGTATTAAAAGCAAAAGATCGCCTTCCAGGCATTCATGGGGCTGTCGTTGAACTGATGACGGTGCCGTCTGAGCTAGAGACGGCGATCGAAGTGGCGCTTGGCGGAGCAGCGCAACATATCGTCGTAGAGAACGAACAAAGCGCCCGCGAAGCCATTCAGTTTTTAAAACGACAGGCGTACGGACGAGCTACTTTTTTACCGCTCAACGTCATTCAAGGAAAATCGCTTCCTCCATCTGTGCGAGCGGATATGATGAAACATCCCGCGTATGTTGGCGTCGCTTCCGAATTAATTTCGTATGAAGCAACGTACGCGCAAGTGATGACAAACATTCTTGGAACGGTCATTATTACGCGTGACTTAAAAGGAGCGAATGAGCTTGCCCGCCAACTGCAATACCGCTATCGTTTCGTCACGCTTGACGGAGATGTTGTGAATCCTGGTGGGGCGATGACGGGAGGAACGGTAAACAAACAGACGAGTTCATTATTAAGCCGCACGCGTGAACTTGAAGAAGTGACAGCAAGTTTTCGCGAAATCGAACGAAAAACGATTGAACTCGAACAGCGCATCCAGCGTGAAAAAGAGGCGATCGTCCAAGCAGAACAGCAACGGGAACATCTTTATGCGGAACTAGAAGCAAACCGTATGGCGCTGCAAGAAGAAAAAAGCGCATGGACGGAACTAGACCTCCGGAAAAAACATATGGATGAGCGACTAGCTGTGTATCGCTATGAACGACAAACGCTTGAAGAAGAAAAACAACAGCTGACCGCCCGACTTCACGATGTTATGAAGCAGCTTAATGAGTTAGAGAAAAACATCGCTCATATTGACGAACAAGTACAGCAATGGACAGAAAAAAAACAGCTCGAACAACAATCAAAAGAACAAATGCAAGAACAGCTGACCGCTTTAAAAGTCGCGCTCGCAGAAAAGCAAGAACACGTAAGAAATGAAGAACAACATGTGCGTCGACTTGTCGAAGAATGGGAAGAAACGAAACGAACGCGCGCAAAAATGGAAGAGGAGCGGCATGAACTCATTCAGCATATGAACGAGCAAACGGAAGATGAACAACAGCTCGAACGAATATGTAAAGAAAAAACGAAACAAAAAGAAGAAACGATTCAACTGATCGCAAGTCGGCGTGAACAGCGACTACAATACCAAACGAAGCTTGAACAGCTCGAAAAAGAAATAAAAGAGCTGAAACGTCAACATAAACAGTTAACGGATACGTTAAAAGACGAAGAAGTGAAACTTGCACGTTTTGATATGGAGTTAGATCATTTGTTGAACCGACTTCGTGAAGAATATAAACTATCGTTTGAAGCGGCAAAAGAATCGTTCCCGCTTCACATCCCAGCGCAAGAAGCCCGAAAAAAAGTAAAGCTCATTCAACTGGCGATTGATGAGCTTGGGACGGTGAACCTTGGCGCCATTGAAGAATATGAACGTGTATTCGAGCGCCATCGCTTTTTAACGGAACAAAAAGAAGATTTACAACGCGCGAAAGATACACTTTATCAAGTAATTGACGAAATGGACGATGAAATGAAGCGAAGATTTGCGGCGACGTTTGAACAAATTCGTACCCAATTCGCGCGCGTGTTCGTCGAATTGTTTGGAGGAGGAAAAGCGGATTTAAAGCTGACCGATCCGAACGATTTACTTCATACAGGTGTCGATATCGTCGCACAGCCGCCGGGCAAAAAACTGCAACATTTAAGTTTATTATCAGGCGGTGAACGAGCCCTTACTGCGATTGCGCTTTTATTTGCTATTTTAAACGTTCGACCTGTTCCTTTTTGCGTGCTCGATGAAGTGGAAGCTGCACTAGATGAAGCAAACGTGCAACGATATGCGAAATATTTAAAGAAATTCAGCAACGAGACGCAATTTATCGTCATTACTCATCGAAAAGGAACGATGGAAGAAGCGGACGTATTGTACGGAGTAACGATGCAACAATCAGGCGTATCGAAACTTGTTTCAGTTCGATTGGAAGAAGCAGCTGGAAAGAAAGGATGAGAAACGGTGAGCTTTTTTAAAAAGTTAAAAGAAAAAATTGCAAAACAAGCGGATACAGTGACCGAAAAGTTTAAGCGCGGCTTAGAAAAAACGCGCGACTCTTTTGCAGGAAAAGTGAATGACTTAATTGCCCGCTACCGCAAAGTGGACGAAGAGTTTTTTGAAGAACTAGAAGAAATTTTAATTGCGTCAGACGTTGGTGTGGCAACGGTTATGGATTTCATTGATGAGTTGAAAATGGAAGTGAAGCGCCGCAACATTCAAGACCCGAAAGAAATGTATAGCGTCATTTCCGAAAAACTCATCGATATATATCAAGCGAGCGGCGATGAAACGACAGAATTAAACATTCAGCCAAACGGTTTAACGGTTATTTTATTTGTCGGTGTAAACGGCGTCGGAAAAACGACGACAATCGGAAAGCTCGCGTATAAATTAAAAAACGAAGGAAAAAAAGTGATGCTTGCGGCAGGCGATACGTTCCGTGCTGGTGCGATTGAACAGTTAGAAGTATGGGGAGAGCGAGTAGGCGTCGAAGTGATTAAACAGTCAGCAGGCTCCGATCCGGCTGCGGTGATGTACGATGCGATTCAAGCGGCGAGATCGCGCAACGTTGACATTTTGTTGTGCGATACAGCCGGTCGCTTGCAAAATAAAGTGAACTTAATGAAAGAGCTTGAAAAAGTGAAGCGCGTCATTGAACGTGAAGTGCCAGGTGCACCGCATGAAGTGTTGCTCGTGTTAGATGCAACAACGGGACAAAATGCGATGAGCCAAGCGAAAACGTTTAAAGAAGCAACGAATGTTACCGGTATTGTACTCACGAAACTTGACGGCACGGCCAAAGGCGGCATCGTGTTAGCGATCCGCCATGAGCTAAACATCCCGGTGAAGTTCGTCGGGTTAGGAGAGAAAATGGACGATTTAGAGCCGTTTCAAGCAGAACAATTCGTTTATGGACTATTTTCATCGTTTATGGAACGTGAAGAAGTGCAAGGAGAATAACTTGACAGCATCGGTTAAAACATATACACTAAAGTCATGTAAAGGCGTTTCACTTAACAGGGGGGAGTTTCATGCTAGAAAAAACAACGAGAATGAACTACTTATATGACTTTTACCAATCGTTGTTGACACCGAAGCAGCGGAACTATATGTCCCTTTATTACTTAGACGATTACTCCCTCGGTGAAATTGCCGAAGAGTACGAAGTGAGTCGTCAAGCTGTATACGATAACATTAAACGGACGGAAGCGATGCTAGAAGATTACGAGCAAAAGCTATTGCTGTTTCAAAAATTTCAACAGCGGCAAAAACTATTGCATTCGTTAAAAACGCATATTGCCGAACGCTATCCGAACGATGAAGAGCTGATAAAGCTCGTTGTGGAGTTGGAGAAATTAGAGTAGGGGGCGGTAACGATGGCATTTGAAGGATTGGCCGACCGTCTGCAACATGTCATGAATAAAATTCGTGGCAAAGGCAAAGTCACGGAAGCCGATGTAAAAGAAATGATGCGCGAAGTGCGGCTAGCGCTATTAGAAGCTGACGTCAATTTTAAAGTCGTCAAAGACTTTGTGAAAAAAGTAAGCGAGCGAGCTGTCGGACAAGAAGTGTTAAAAAGTTTGACCCCGGGACAGCAAGTCATTAAAGTCGTCAAAGAAGAATTGACGGAATTAATGGGAGGAGAAAATAGCAAAATTGCTGTCGCAAGTCGTCCGCCAACCGTCGTTATGATGGTCGGTTTGCAAGGGGCAGGAAAAACGACGACGACGGGGAAATTAGCGAACTTACTGCGCAAAAAACATAATCGCAAACCGTTGCTCGTCGCCGCTGACGTTTACCGTCCAGCGGCGATCAAACAGCTTGAAACGCTAGGTAAACAATTAAACATCCCTGTATTTTCGCTCGGTGATCAAGTAAGCCCAGTTGAAATCGCCAAGCAAGCGATCGCAAAAGCGAAAGAAGAACACCACGATTATGTGCTAATCGATACCGCAGGGCGACTGCACATCGACGAAGCGCTCATGGATGAATTAAAACAAATCAAAGAAGTGACGAAACCGGATGAAATTTTCCTCGTCGTCGATGCGATGACAGGACAAGATGCGGTAAACGTCGCGCAAAGCTTTAACGAACAGCTTGGCTTAACGGGCGTCATTTTGACAAAGCTCGATGGCGATACGCGCGGCGGAGCGGCATTGTCGATTAAAGCTGTCACAAATACGCCAATTAAATTCGTCGGTATGGGCGAAAAGCTCGATGCGCTTGAACCGTTTCATCCCGAGCGGATGGCATCGCGCATTTTAGGCATGGGCGACGTACTGACGCTCATTGAAAAAGCGCAAGCGGCCGTCGATGAAGAAAAAGCAAAAGAGCTCGAACAAAAAATGCGCACAGCCTCATTTACCCTTGACGACTTTTTAGAACAGCTTGGACAAGTGCGTAAACTTGGCCCGCTTGATGAAATTTTAAAAATGTTGCCGGGCGCGAACAAAGTGAAAGGGCTCAACAACTTACAAATTGATGAAAAACAAATTAGTCGCGTCGAAGCGATTATTCGCTCGATGACAAAAGAAGAAAAAATGAACCCAGACATCATTAACTCAAGCCGCAAAAAGCGAATCGCCAAAGGAAGCGGAACGACGGTTCAAGACGTCAACCGCTTGTTGAAACAGTTTGACGAAATGAAAAAAATGATGAAAATGATGACAACTATGCCAAAAGGGAAAAAGAAAGGGTTCCGTTTCCCGTTCATGTAAACAAAATGATAGTGTTAAGAAAAAACACTTTACAAACAAAACGTTTATTGCTAATATACTATCTTGTGTGAAATATTTTCGGAGGTGCTACAATTATGGCAGTAAAAATTCGTTTAAAACGTATGGGTGCAAAAAAATCACCATTTTATCGTATCGTTGTTGCAGACTCTCGTTCTCCACGTGACGGTCGTTTCATCGAAACAATCGGCACATACAACCCGTTAACAGAGCCTGCAGAAATTAAAATTAACGAAGAGCTTGCGTTAAAATGGTTACAAAACGGTGCGAAACCATCTGACACAGTGCGCAACTTGCTTTCAAAACAAGGAATTTTAGAAAAATTCCACAACTTAAAGTACGGAAAGTAATGTATGAAAACGTTGCTTGAGACGATTGTTCGGTCACTTGTCGATCATCCGGAATGCGTCGTCATTCGCGAAACGGAACAGCAACAATCGATCACATATTCGATTGCCCTTCATCACGAAGACGTTGGAAAAGTGATCGGAAAAAACGGACGAATCATTCAAGCGATTCGTACCGTTGTTCAAGCAGCAAACGAGTCGAATAAGCGAATAGACGTACGCATCGAAGAGTAAGGGAGAGGGAGATACCTCCCCTTTTTTCGTTCAGAAAGGCGGTGCGCCATGAAAATTATTCAAACGGTTGAAGTGAGACAACGATTGACAGAAAAAAGTAAGCAACAACTCATTCAACAATTGACGGCACAAAAGCGACAGCTTGAACAACAATGTGAGCAGCTTATTTTTGAACAAAAACGAATGGAAAAGCAAACATCATTTCCACCGAAACAAATTAAAGAAAAGTTTGAACGGGAAATGCAAGTTCGACGTCAAAAAATAGCGGAACTTGACTTCCTTCTCGAACAATTGCGCATATTACCGATAGGAAGCGAAATAAAAGAACGAGAGGTGCAGGGGATTGTCGACGTTCACATCGGTGATCGTTGGTCGCCTCAAAAAACGATTATTATTGAAGATGGAATTGTTGTTGACATACGCGAGGGGTGATCGTTGTGAAATGGTTTAATGTCGGAAAAATTGTCAATACGCACGGCATTCGCGGTGAAGTGCGCGTCATTTCACGCACAGATTTTGCGCAAGAACGGTATAAAATCGGAAATGCACTATATATTTTTATGGAAAACGAGCCACCAATTGAAGTGAAAGTGGCGAGCCATCGTGTTCATAAGTCGTTTGATTTATTGACGTTTGAAGGATATGACAACATCAATTTAGTTGAAAAATTCAAAGGCGCGATGATTAAAGTGCCAGAAAGCCAGCTTCAACCGCTTGACGAAGGAGAATATTATTTCCACGAAATTATCGGCTGCACAGTTGTGACCGAAGATGGTGAAACGATTGGGGAAGTAAAGGAAATTTTAACGCCAGGGGCGAACGATGTATGGGTCGTGAAACGGAAAAAAGGTGGAGATGTATTTATCCCTTATATTGCCGATGTCGTCAAACAAGTCGATGTCGAAAATAAAACGATTACCATTCATGTCATGGAAGGATTGCTTGACGAATGAAAATCGACGTGCTCACTTTATTTCCAACGATGTTTACTGGCGTGCTTCAAGAGTCAATTTTGAAACGAGCGCAAGAAAAAGGAGCGGTTACGTTTCAGCTCGTCAATTTCCGCGAGTTTGCCGATAATAAACACCAAACGGTAGACGACTATCCTTATGGCGGTGGAGCTGGGATGGTATTAAAACCACAACCGATTTTCGATGCGGTCGATCATTTAACGAAACAGAGCGAACATCGCCCGCGCATTATTTTACTTTGTCCACAAGGAGAACGGTACACACAAAAAAAGGCGGAGGAACTCGCCAAAGAACAACATTTAATTTTCATTTGCGGCCATTACGAAGGATATGATGAGCGCATTCGTGAGCATGTCGTAACGGATGAAATTTCAATAGGAGATTATGTATTAACAGGGGGAGAGTTGGCAGCGATGGTCGTTATCGATAGCGTCGTTCGCTTGCTCCCCGGCGTGCTCGGCAACGAACATTCCTCTGTCCTTGATTCATATAGCTCTGGCTTACTTGAACATCCGCATTATACGCGTCCTGCGGATTTTCGAGGCATGAAAGTACCAGACGTTCTTCTTTCTGGAAACCATCGTTTAATTGAAGAATGGCGTCAAAAAGAATCGTTGCGTCGTACGTGGTTGCGACGACCGGATTTACTTGAGACGTATGAACTAACAGAACAGCAAAAAAAATGGATTGAACAATGGGAAAAAAATGAGCG
>NZ_JXTH01000002.1 GCF_000836725.1 Anoxybacillus thermarum
AGTCCAAGCGGGTTGAACAGGCCAAACGGAAGGCAGGACGGTTGTGGGCAGATGTGGTGCGTCAGAATCTACCGTGTCTGCAGCGGTCATCCGGGACGCCGATCCATCAAGCGTTGTCGGCGCTTCGGGATTTTGGTTGGGTGTAAAAAAATGGAATACAATATCATCACTTCAAGATGAGGGATGAGAGTCCAAAAGCGCTTACGATATCAATTCCTGAAAATGGTTCGCTAACTAGTGATTGACAACACCCGTAGTGAACCGAAAAAATGTTCTCCACAAAGTCTTGACTGACTCCGACTTTTCTTCCTGCGCGAATCGCAGAAACACCTGCTTCAATCGCACGTGGATGAAACAATAAACTTTTCCCTAATTCAAAATCGGCGCTCGCATGAATGACGCGCTGAACAACCGCATATTGTTCGTTTGTAAACGAGTGTTCTCCTATTTCATCATCAATGATTTGAAAACTTTTTTGTTCAATTTGTTCTGGTTGCACAGTTATCGGACGAAACGTTGTTCGAAAGTCCATTTATTTTTCTCCTTTCTTCTTTATTTCTTCTAACGCACAAATGACGTCAGAAAATTCATGATAAACGACTGGATAAGAAAGTTTCGGACGTCGGATGACGACCGTTTCGATTCCAAGTTGTTTCGCTGCTGCAATTTTTTCATCGACAAATCCCACTCGTCCGCTTTCTTTCGTCACAAGAAGCGTCACACCGAAATGTTGCATCAAAGCGATATCCAATTGTTTCGTAAATGGACCTTGCATCGCGATAATGTTTTCTTGTGGAAAGCGCAATTGTTCACACAATTCCATATTGTCTTTTCGCGGCAACATTCGGGCAATTAAACGAACATCAGGAAGCGGGAGCAACGTATGCGCAAAAATTGGCAATGTTTTACTTCCCGTCGTCAACATCACCACCCCTTTTTTATTTGCTGCATACTGTGCTGCTGCTTCATAACTATCAACAAATGTGACGCGATCGTACGTAATGACGCTTTCTTTTCGTTCATAACGAATGTACGGGACATTGGCTTCTTTTGCTACTTTCATTGCTTGACGCGACGCTTCTTCCGCAAACGGATGGCTCGCATCAACGATCGCCTTGACTTGATATTTGTTGACGAGCGTAATCATTTCCGACGCTGTTAATCGTCCGATATGTGAATGAATTCCGACATGAGCCATTTGCTCCGCCGCATGTTCGGTAACGACGGTGGCAAATATGTCATACCCAGCATCACGAACAGCCAACGCTAACTGCCTCGCATCGCTTGTGCCTGATAACATCATAATCATGTCTTTCACCTCAATGATCGTGATGATGATGGTGATGATGGTGATGCTCAGCAACATGAAGCCGATATTGGCAAGTATCACAATTCATTTGCACTGAGTCGCTAAGTGCTTCGTGTAACCGATCAAGTACAATCGTCTGGAGTGAAGGATGGAATCCAAAATAATGCGTAAGCACAAACGAAATGTGCGGATATATGCTCTGAAACTCGAAAACTCGCTTTTCTAACCGTTTAATGAGCACACCTGTAAATAAAAAGTAAGGTAAAACGACAATTTTTTTCGCTCCGAGCTTGACACATTTTACGACTGCCTCATCTAATGACGGATTTGTTACGCCCATAAACGCTGGTTCAACAATGACCTGTTTATTTCGCTCCCAAAACAAACGAGCAATTTTATATAGATCACTATTGGCGTCTGGATCACTCCCTCCGCGCCCAAGCAAAATGACCGCTGTATGCTCATCTAAAACAATCTCTGCTTCTTCTAAACGATCTTGTAAAATTGTAAACGTTGCATCGTGGATGCCAAGCGGCCGTCCGTACGTAAATGAGACGTACGGATAACGTTCTTTTGCCTCATCAATCGCTGCTGGAATGTGCAACTTCGAATGTCCAGCTGGAAGCAAAATAATCGGGATGACAATTACCTCCGTTGCTCCTCGTTCTACACAATGGACAATGCCATCTATTACGGACGGAACGCCAAATTCTAAAAAACATGTATGCACATAAAACGTCGCATCGATTTGCGGAAGAATTGTTTGGACAAACTGGCGTACTTGCTCGTTTCCTTCTTCATCACGGCTCCCATGCCCAACAAACAAAATTGCTTTCACATGTATCACTCCCCACATGCCGCTGGCTCGACGTTCTTCGTCTGTCCGTAAACGAAGCCACCGACTTCTTTTTTTCGTTCAAAAAACTTATGAAATCGTTCGTTTGCATATCCTTCTTCTTTATATTGCGCAATGATCCGAGCAATCGTTTTAACAAGGTCATCGGGATGAATGCCTTCAGCAACAAGCTGTCCAGGATGAGCGTTTCTCCCTACCGTTTTTCCACCTAAAAATAAATCAAATGCCCCTTTGCGATAAACAATCCCAATATCTTCATGAACGGCTCCATAACATGCCATGCCGCACCCGTTAAATCCTACACGCAATTCCTTTGGCAACTTCATGCCTCCAAACTGCTTATATAGTTGCTCTGCATAAGGAATCGCATCTTTTTTCTCCCCATCACAAAAGTCACAAGCTTTCATAACAAACACATCTCCAACAGGCGCGACAGTCAATCCAACTTGTACGAGCGCGCGCACAACTTCATCTGCCCGATTCGTTTCCATCGTCACTTTAAAGTAATGATCAGGCGTATACGTGATCGTTCCTTGCTCGCCAACGATGCGAGCAAGTTGCACCATTTGCTCAGGCTCCCACGTTTTCTTTGCAATTCCCGAACTGACTGCTACTTCCAATCGTTCTACATTTACTTTTGCATACGCCTCTTCCGCTAGTGAGCGCACATGCGTCAACGCCCACGGCTCTGCTTCTGGACGCAATCGCTCGTGCGGTTTTAACGGCTGGACGGCACTAGATAAGTTATATTTCCGTTCATAGCCACGCGGTGTAATCATAAGACCGTCATGAACGAACGTAGAGGAGTTTCCAATAATGACTGTCGTTAACATGCCGATGTCGTGCTCTAACATGTCGCCTATATTCGTTAACACGACATGTTGCCGCTCACGATACGCGCTTTTTACAAGCCCAACTGGTGTATGTGGCGAACGATACGTCAATAAAATGCGCTGCGCTTCGACAATTTGTTGTGTGCGGCGGCCGCTTTTCGGATTGTATAGCGCAATGACAAAATCTGCCGCAGCTGCCGCTTCAATTCTTTTTGCGATCACATGCCACGGTGTTAAATGGTCGCTTAAACTAATCGTGCATGCATCATGCATAATCGGCGCCCCTAACAAAGCGGCACAAGAATGAATGGCTGAAATGCCTGGAATGACTTCCACTTTAATCCCTGTTTCCTTATGCCACCCTTTTTCAATTAACACCTCGTAAACAAGCCCAGCCATACCGTACAGTCCGGCATCTCCGCTCGAGATGACAGCGACGTTTTTTCCGCGTTCTACCTGCTTTACAGCTTCTTGTGCTCGACTCACTTCTTCCGTCATACCTGTGCTAATCACTTCTTTTCCACGAATGATGTCTTTAATTAAATCGACATACGTTTTATAACCAACGATAACATCGCTTTCTTCAATCGCTTCACGCGCCCGTTTCGTCATATGGTCAACACTTCCTGGGCCAAAACCGACAACAAACAATTTTCCCACCATGTTTTCACCCCTTTTTCCATCGTTCGATCCATTCAAACAGTTGTTGTTCTGTACACGGCTTGTTTTCCTTCATCCATATACGTAAAAGAAGAGGAAGCGGCAAACGAAGCTGGTGAAAAATATCCGCTTGTGAAAATATAAACGCAGGTGTACCGTGCAAAACGATGCGTCCATCATGCATGACAAACACTTCGTCTGCCCATTGCCATACGAAATCAAAATCATGAGTGATGACAACGAGCGTCGTACCTGCTTCGTGCCACTCATTTAGTTTCATGATGAGGCGCTCGCTCTGTGCAGCATCTAAATAAGCAGCTGGCTCATCAACAATAAGCAACTCCGGTTGAGAGGCCATCGCAACAGCGAGCGACAACCACTTTTTTTGTCCGAGACTGAGATGGTGAATGGGCACGTCTCGCCATTCAGCAAGAGAAAATGCTTTTATCGCTTGTTCGATCCGTTCGCTATTCCCTTGCAAACTAAGCGCAAGCTCTTCCTCAATCGTTGGTGCTAAAAATTGATGTTCTGGATTTTGAAAAACGACTCCGACATGTTGACGTAAATGTTCCTTTACACGTTTTCCTTCCCAATACACCTCCCCTTTTGTTGGGCGATAAATGCCGTTTGTATGAAGCAACCATGTTGTTTTTCCACAACCGTTTTTTCCGATCAATGCATATTTTTTTCCACGTTCGATCGTAAGCGATACTCCTTTTAAGACGTGCGCACCGTTTCGATACGTATAGTGAACATCATGAAACTGCAGCATATAACCCCTCCACGATGAGTAAAACAACGATGCCAAGCGATGCTTCAATGACATACCTTTTTGGCAATTGCTCGTCCGTGCACCGCGGAACTGTAAAAGAGACGTGGCGCGCTCGTTGCGCAATGACCATCGCCTCATATTGATGCAATGTGTGGCGTAACAATTGTGCAACAGCAAGTGAAGCGATCTGCCAATTTCGTTCCCCTTGTCTCACGCGCACCGTAACAAACAGCTCCCTTGCTGCCTTTTCCAACATGAAAATGAAACGATACGTTAACAATAGAAGCTCTATTAGTACACGCGGGATGCGCAATGTTTGTAGTGCGCATGCCAAGCGAAAAAATGGCGTTGTTGCGGCAAGAAAAAAGAGAACGAGCGAGCATGTAAACGCTCGTAAACAAATCGTACCTACATAGGAAACGTCCACAACATCACCATCAAATGAAAGAAGAAGCGGTGCGCTACTCCAAAGAATGACGAGCGAAAAAAGTAAACAAACACGTAAGCAAGCACGCCACGGTAAGCGCGCATAAACAATGAGCCAAGTGAGCATCCATCCGATCGTAAGCAGCCGACCGACATTCGTTCCAATCATCGCCCATATAAGCAAAATAAATGAAAATGTCAGTTTAAATGTCGCCCGAAGTTTCGCAAGCCGATTGCGATACGCCCATTCATCAAGCCAGCTAACCATTTCGTTTTCGCCCTCTATACAAGCCGATAATGTAGCCAATCACTCCCGCTCCAATTGCCGCCTGCAATGAAAATAGCAACGTTTCTACTTCCCCGCCGGGCGGTTCAAAAAAAACATCGAACCACGGTTCATAATTGGGCGCAAGTTGTTGAATCATCTCCTCCGCAAGCGCATCCGCCCCAGCAAACTCCGTATGTTTTACAACGACGAGCGGCAAAACGATCAAAAATGCGGCAAGGAAAAGCAATAGTCGATTGTTCATTTAGCAGACGCCCCTTTCTGTTGCAATATATTTAATTCTTGTTTCGTGTACGTATGTAAAAAATTCCATACAACAACAGTCAAAAGCCCTTCGGTGATTGCAAGCGGTATTTGAGTGACAGCAAAAATGGAAGCAAACTTTAAGAACGCCCCCCATACCCCGCCTGTTGGGTCTGGAAATGCTAGCGCAAGTTGTATCGATGTCATCACATACGTAGCTAAATTGGCAAACATCGCCGCCACAAAAACAGAAAGGCGCATCGAAATGCGAAGCTTTTGGCATGCAACAAACGACACGTACGCTACAAACGGACCGATAACCGCCATCGAAAACGCATTTGCACCGAGCGTTGTCAATCCACCATGCGCAAGCAATAATGCTTGAAACATTAACACAGCCGTACCGATGACCGTCATGACGAACGGCCCAAATAACAGCGCACCGAGGCCTGTCCCTGTCGGATGCGAGCTGCTTCCTGTGACAGATGGAATTTTTAAAGCGGAAAGAACGAATGTAAATGCAGTCGCTAGCGCAAGCAACATTTTCATTTCCGGCTGTTGTTTTACGATGCGCGTCATCGTCCGTAAACCGACGAAGAAAAATGGCAAAAATAACAACCACCAAACGAGCGCCCAATGCCAAGGTAAAAATCCTTCCATAATGTGCATCGCATATACTGAAGGTGAAAGCGCAAATAAAACGTAGACAGTCAAGCATGTACAAACGATCCACCATGCGTTTCGCTTCATTTTTCTTTCCCCCTTGTCGCAACGCTATGTTCGGGCATAACAAATTCTGTATGTTCATACGTATACGTGACGTAATCGCGCAATATGTTCCCGTCACGTACATGATTGCGTACAATGTCCCTCCCTATTTGTTCATCAATCGTACGATACCAAACACCTTCTGGATAAACGATGACGACACATGCATCTTCGCAGCGACCGTTGCATCGTGTACGCGTCGTATGAACGCGCCCATTCAGCTGTAGCCGATCAATTTCATCACGAATCGCTTGCGTCACCTCTTCCCCTCCTTTTCTCATGCAGCTTCCTCCGTTGCAAATAAGTACGTGATGTGTCGTTCCTTGTAAATTCCATGTTGCCATATATGTCGCCCCTTTTTTTCAAAATAAAAAAGCACCTCTAGGTAGAGGTGCAGAAAAAACGAAAGATTCAAAAAATAAGGCATACGCTATCCAAGCATACATCATCACTATAACGTCCATCGTCCCCGCACGTCCACCTATATTCCCGTAGGCAGCCGACGTATCGCAAGCAGGCAGGTCTCCTGGCTTAGGTTCATCATTTCGTTGCGCCTTCCCAAAAATCAGTGGCATATTGCAACGAAACTCCCCATCACAGTGGCGGGTACCGCGACGGCTTTGCACCGTTCTTCCCTTTTAAGCATACGGACGTATGCACCGTACTTGCTCATCGTATATATTTTTTCAAAGAGCGTGAATGTTAAGAATATGATACACCATTTTTTCCTTTTCGCCTAGCCTTTTTATAAAAAAAGAGCACCTTCCTATTCGGAAGGCGCTTTGTAATAATCGCATGAAAATCGTTTGACGAGCGTATGCGGAATAATGATTCGCTTAATGGGCTCGTTCGGGTTTTCGATTTGTTGTATTAAATTTCTTGCCGCTTCAAAGCCAAGTTGGAAAATGTTAATGTCTACCGACGTTAACGGCGGCCGGGAAATCTCGGATAAAAGCACGTTGTTAAAGCTGACGATCGATAAATCGGCTGGCACGCTTAACCCCATTTCCGCAAGCGTATTTAACACGCCAAGCGCCATTAAATCGTCGGCGACAACGAGCGCAGTTGGCGGCTCAGCAAGCGAAAGCAGCTCTTTCATCGCCTCTTGCCCGCCTTCTTTTAAAAATTCTTCATGCACGATGTAATCTTTTCGATACGAAAGACTAGCCGATTTCAATGCTTTTTCATATCCGCGCAAACGATCCATCGTCACGATGAGATTGACGTTTCCGCCGACAAAAGCGATGCGTTCATGGCCGAGCTCGATTAAATATTCTGTCGCCTCGCGTGCCGCACGCACGTTATCATTATCGACGTGCGTAATTTCCTCCGCTTTTTTATGCGGTTTACCGATGACGACAAACGGCACGTCTTCTTTTTGCAAATACGCCATAATTTTATCGTTCGCCCGCGAATACAGCAAAATGACCCCATCGACACGCTTTCCCTGTACCATATGCACGACGCCATCGTAAATTTCCGCTTCCGTTTCCCCCGTCGATAACTGTAACGCATATTGACGATCGTGCACCGCTTTACTAATGCCGCGAATGACTTCTGGGAAAAACGGGTTTTGAAACGCTTTATCCGCTGAACTTGGCATAATTAAGCCGATGACTTGCGTCGACTTATTCGCTAAGCTGCGCGCGATAAAATTCGGATGATAGCCAAGCTCTTTCATCGCCTCGCGCACTTTTTTCTTCGTTTTCTCGCTAATGCGCGGGCTATCTGCGATGACGCGCGAAACAGTCGATGGTGCAACATTCGCTCGCTTCGCTACATCTTTAATCGTTACTGTCATAAAAATCCCCCATCTCTTACAAAACAATTGACGCTTCCTCTATCGCCTGTTGTTCACCGTTGACAACGACCGTTGACGGTACGTCTCCAACGAACACGACACGCAACTGCCAAGTTGGTTCGTACGCCCCTTCTGTTTCTACTTCGAAATAAACGGTATCATTCAAAAACGTCGCACGAATATGCATGTGTACATATTCGCCTTTTTCATATGCAAACGTCGTACCGTCATCATCATAAAGCGTATATGTCGATGTTCCTTCCTTCATTGTATACACATATAACGTCAACTGTTCATCCTCAATGAACGTCGATGGCTTCGCTTTAGCGTGAGCAATCATTGCCCCTTCCCTTACATATATCGGCAAACGATCAAGCGGTGCTTCAACGATGTACCTTCTCCCACCTTCAAATCGCTCTTTCGTCCAATAATCGATCCAGCGTCCTTCTGGAAAATAAACGATGCGATGTTTCGTATATGGACGAACGATCGGTGCAATCATCACTTGTTCGCCGACCATAAACTGATCGGATATGTTCCATGTTTCTTCATCGTTCGGATATTCCATCATGAGCGGACGCATCATCGGCACACCTGTTTGATTTGCTTCAAAACATAACGTATACAAATGAGGAAGCCATTCATAACGCAATTCAATATATCGTTTAATGATTTGTTCGTATGTTTCCCCAAATGCCCACGGTTCTTGCCGCGCAAAACCGATCGCACAATGGTTGCGAAAATATGGGAAAAAGGCGCCGACTTGCGTCCAACGAACGAGCAACTCCCCATTCGTATCATGCGCAAAGCCACCGACATCCGCTCCGCAAAATGCAACAGCGGACACACTTAAGTTTAAACACATCGGCAACGAAAGCTCAACATGTTCCCAAAAACTGCGGTTATCGCCCGTCCATACCGCTGCATAGCGATGAATGCCGGAAAACCCCGCTCGCGTCAATACGAACGGACGTTTTCCTTTCAACTGCTTTTTCAATCCTTGATATGTCGCCTCTGTCATCATCATGCCATATACGTTATGCACTTGGCGATGCGTTTTCCAGCCATCATGAACAACTTGTTCATCGATCGTTTTCGTCTCGTTAAACACAGACGGCTCATTCATATCGTTCCAAATTCCTTCTATGCCGATGTTTGTATAAAACGCGTGTTGTTCGCCCCACCACTTTCGCACTTTTTTCTTTAAAAAGTCTGGGAACACGCTCGTCCCCGGCCAAACGTCTCCTTTGTATAACGTTCCATCTGCATATTTACAAAAATAATCTTTTTGCACCCCATCGCGATACGTCTCGTATTCCGCATCGACTTTCACGCCCGGATCGACAATCGGAACGATATGAACCCCTTGTTCTTTTGCATATTGAACGAGCGATTGCGCATGTGGAAATCGTTTTTGATCAAATGTAAATACACGATACTCATCCATATAATGAATATCTAGATATACCGCATCAAGCGGAATTTGTTTCGCGCGAAACGTATGAATTAATTCGCGCACTTCTTGTTCTGTTTCATAACTATAACGCGATTGGTGATACCCAAGCGCCCATTTCGGCGGCAGCGGCATGCGACCAATGAGGTGCGTATATTGCGTTAACACATCTTTCGGATGCGGTCCAGCAAACACATAATAATCGAGCGCTCCCCCATCTGATGTAAACGTATAAAACGATTCATGACGTAAATCAAACGTCGTTTTATACGTATGGTCGAAAAAGATGCCGTGCGCATGTCCGTTTTTTAACACCATCATGTACGGATGTGACTGATATAGCGGATCTGTTTCTAAATTGTGTGGCGCATACACGTCTGTATTCCACATCGTCCATACTGCCCCGCGCTTATTTAATACACCCGTTTTCTCCCCTAGACCGTATACGACATCTGTCGGAGCGAGCGCATGTGTACAACGCATGCGTCCTTTCGCCTCAAAACATACAGGTTGTACGTCGCGAACAAGAAGCGTCCCTTCCTGATCGTATATCGCTAAACGAAACGGACTTCGTTCGATGATGACCGTCAGCTGTTTCGTCTGTAGTGTCCAACCGTTTTCTTCTTCGCGAACGTGCACGTCCACTTTTTCTGGCGTTGCGACAACCGCAGGACTGACGGAGACATACTTTTGATCGAACGGATCGATCGTCACTCGAACGATATCATCACGATAAAAATGTATTTTACCCGCTGCCCGCTCGCACGTAAATGCAAATATTTGCTTTTTTCCTTCAATTTTTTGTACATGTCCAATCGGTTGCCATCTTTCCGCTTCATCTGTCTGATGAACCGGCCGAATCGCAAAACTTGTATCCTCTAACATGCTCTCTCCCCCATCATCATTATGCTTTTCGTTTGCGCGCGAAGTATAAAAACAGACCAAATGCCGTATATACCGCCAGAAGCGCCGCAATAAACGGAATGTTTAATCCCGTTTTTGGCGCAAGCACGTAAATTTCCGCCGTTTCGCGATCTAAAATAATGTCGTACTTGCCGTCTTTGCTGCGCACTAAATCTCCCGCCAGCAACCCGCGCAATTCTTTTCCTTGTTCTAGCTCATCGTCGAGCGTCACTTTTTGCGTTTTTGATGTATTGTTAATCGCAATGACCGTCGTTTCCTTTTCATACGTCCGTTTAAACAGAGCCATGCCGTCTTTTTCATAAAGCAATTCAAAATCACCGCGACGGAGCGCCGGAAGTTTTTCGCGCAATTCCCCAAGCTTTGTCACATAGTCAATTAACTCTTTATCGGTGCGGAAATTCATTAAACGACGGTTATCTGGATCTTCCCCGCCGTCAAGCGCAATTTCTGTTCCATAGTACATAATTGGAATGCCCGGCGCTGCAAACAAATACGTCAATCCGAGCTTTAAACGCGTCACCGGATTGATGCGATTTTGCAACGCTAAACGCGTAAACCGAACGGTATCATGATTATCTAAAAACGTTCCGAGCAAATACGGTCGGTCATAAAACGCCACGTTTCGCTTCCATACGTTGTAAAGTGGTTCGAGCGATTGATCGACGTTTGAAAAAATAGTTGACGCTTCTTTGTAAAACGGAAAATCAATTAGCGCATCGATACCGTGCTTCCCATACTCCGCGACATAGCGCGGATCGTCATGCCATACTTCTCCAAGAAGGAAAAAGTCTTGTTTCACCGATCTCACTTCTTTTGAAAACTCGTCCCAAAACGATTTTGGTACATGCTTCACCGTATCTAAACGATATCCATCAACGTCTGTTTCTTGAATCCACCATTTCGCGACATCGAATAAATACGCTTTCACTTCCGGATTTTCTTGCGCTAAATCTGGGAGACCAAACAACCAACCGTTTTCTACTTCTTGTTGATTCGCCCAATTAAAAATGTCTTTTTTCTCATGAAACCAATCTTTTTTCGCAGGATCATTCAACCACGGATGATTGTAACCTGTATGGTTGACGACGAAATCTAAAATGACTTTCATATCGCGCTTATGCGCCTCTTTCACAAGCCGTTTGAAGTCATCAAGCGTCCCAAAATGCTCTTCTACTTTATAAAAGTCTTCAATCCAATAGCCATGATACCCGCCTTTTTCGTTCGCAAAAATCGGCGTAAGCCAAATGGCTGTAAAACCCATTCCTTTTATGTAGTCGAGCTTGTCAATAATTCCTTGTAAATCGCCGCCATGGTATGCTTTCGGATCATGCACATCGACGTCATAGTCATTTTTCGGATTCCCGTTATTAAAACGGTCAACCATAATAAAATAAATACGTTCATCTTGCCACGTTCGCTCCGTTTTCGCACTCGCTGGCGTCGTCACAGACAACAACAAAATAAAAGCAAGTAGCGCACGAAATACACGTTTCATTTCACTTCACTCCCCATTCATTCCAAAGCTTCTTATGTTAATATATCTCTAAATAGTAAGAAAGGAAAGAACCAAAACGATTCTTTCCTTTCGTTTCTCATCCTTTTGTTCCACCTGCCGTTAAGCCAGAGACGAAATACTTTTGGAATGAAAGGAAGAGAATAGCGATCGGCACAGCAATTAATACCGAACCTGCCGCAAACGTCGTAAATTCGCTACCAAACTGCTTCGCCACTAAATCGTACAATCCGACCGCTAGCGTATATTTTTCTTTGCTGCGCAGCAAAACGCTTGCTAAAATGAAATCGCCAAACGGTGCAATAAACGTAAAGAGCGCCACGACCGCAATAATTGGCTTCGCAAGCGGTAAAACGATTTGGAAGAAAATGCGCAAGTGCCCTGCCCCGTCAATTTTCGCCGACTCATCAAGCTCTTTCGGAATCGTATCTAAATACCCTTTCATCAGCCACGTATTCATCGGAATGGCACCACCGACGTACACGAGAATTAACCCTAAATGCGTATCAACTAATCCCGTTAAAAGCGCTAAAATGAAAATGGCAATGAGCGCGGCAAAGTTTGGAATCATTTGCAAAATTAAAAACGTCAGCAATCCATTTTGGCGTCCAATAAATCGGTAACGCGAAAACGAATACGCCGTTAAACTAACTAAAATAACCGAAAAAATCATCGTCAACGTTGAAATTTTTAACGAGTTCCAATACCAAGTCAAATAGTCGCTTTGAGACGTATCAAACAACTTTTTGTAATGGGCAAGCGTAGCGTTGTCTGGAATCATTTTCGAGCCGGACAAACTTTGCCCCGGGTTAAACGACGAGCCAACGACCCAAAGAAGCGGATAGACGATAATGATCGTCATCACCAAAATGACTGCATACGACAACGTCAGCCGAATGAGTTTTTGTCTTTTCATATCCATATTACATCATATCCTCTTCTTTAAATGATTTTGTTCTTCTAAATTGCCATAATGCAACGGATACGACAACGAGCGAAAGCAATAACGTAATGGCCGCTGCTTTCGAATATTGCGCAGATGTCATCGTTAAACGATAAATCCATGAAATTAAAATGTCAGTCGCACCAGCATTTTGCCCGGATACCGCAGGTCCGCCACCATTAAATAAGTAAATGATGTTAAAGTTGTTGAAGTTAAACGTATATTGTGTAATTAAAATTGGCGCTGTCGCATACAACACGAGCGGAAGTGTAATTTTTGTGAACTTTTGCCAACTTGAAGCGCCATCGACTGTTGCCGCCTCGTACAATTCGTTCGGAATGGCTTGTAATACCCCTGTTGTCATCGCAAAGACGAACGGGAAACCGAGCCACGTTTGAATCAAAATGAGCGCAACTTTCGTCCAAAACGGATCCGTCATCCACTCGATCGGTCCGATGCCTAACGATGCTAAAATCGTTTTATTAATGACCCCAAACGATTCGTTAAACATGCCTGAAAAGACGAGAATTGTCACGAACGCAGGAACAGCCCAAGGTAAAATGAAAATCGTCCGAATGATCGCTTTTCCTTTTAAATCTTTTTGGTTTACGATAATCGCTAAGAAAATACCGAGCGCAATTTGTAACGTTGTTGCCCCAAACGTCCAAACGATCGTCCAGGCAAGGACGTTAACGAACGTTTTTCGCCAAAGATCGAGCTTTACTAAATCAATGAAGTTTTGAAACCCTACCCAGTCAACAAGTTTAGCTGGCGGGGAATGATATAAGTCATAGTTTGTAAACGCCAATAAGACGACGAAAATAATCGGGAAAATGACAACGAATACGAGCAAAATGAAACCTGGCGAAATCATTAAATATGGAAAGCCGTTGTCAACGAGCGCACGATATTGCTCGCGCAACGAGCTAATTTTCAACCCTAAATCACGCTTTTGCCCATTTTTATAAGCGTCGCGCAAGTTAAACGCATAAAAACCAAGCCCAAACACGGAAATAATAACGGCTAAAATCCCTTCGACAAGCAAGAAAATGGAATGGTCACGTCCGACGACTTCACCGAGCGTAAAGATGCCCCACCATCCCATATTTAATAAATCTTTAAAAACGATCAAAAACGAAGCAGCTAAAATGAAAAACGAAATGCCTTTAACGTATTGACGATTATATAGTTGTCCAAATCCCGGAATAAGCGATAAACCGAGGGCAATTTTCCGATGATTTGATTGGTACATTGGTGTTTCCATTGATTTTGTCTCCTTTCTAAAACGATGGCGAGGAGCGCACTTGAATGTGAATAAGTAAACAAAAAAAAGAAAGTTGAAGCAGTACCTCTACAAGAGAGGTACCGCTCGTTACTTACTTGCTTGGATGGTTCGTTTCAATGTTCGTTTTAATTGTTTTTACAGCTTCATCAAGCGCTTGTTTTGGCTCTGCTTTTTGGTTTGCGACAAGTTGAAGCGCTGTCGCCATTGGTCCCCATACTTCTGCCATTTCAGGAATGTTTGGCATCGGAATCGCATATTGAGATTGGATCGCAACAGCTTTTGCTCCTTCATCTTCTGCGATTAACGGATCGTTAATGAGCGACTTCACCGGCGGAATTTCACGCGTTAACTCAAAGCGTTTTTTCGCATTTTCTTCATTTGTGATAAATTCAATAAGTTTTGTTGCCCATTCAGGATGTTTCGAGAAGGCAGATACGTGCCAACCTTTTACACCCATAAACGTTTTTACAGGCTCCCCATTTGGCAATTTTGGCATTGGCGCTACACCGATATCGATGCCTGCATCACGCATACCTTGGAACGCCCACGGACCGTTCATGACAGACGCTGCTTTTCCTTCGTTAAATAAACCGTCCATCGCTGAACCGCCGTTTTCACCGATAATACCTTTCGGGAACAACTCTTTATACCATTTTTGGATATACTCTGTTCCTTTTACTGCCCCTTCATTATTTAGGCCAATATCGTTGCGATCTAACGCACCGTTATTGTTTTTAAATACGTAACCGCCCATACCCGCGATAACGCCATGTGCGAAATAGAAGTTATCCCAAAGCGCTAAGAAACCGTATTGATCGCCTTTTGTGAACTCTTTTGAGAACTGATACAATTCGTCCATCGTTTCAGGCGCTTTGTCCATTAATTTTTTGTTATAAATGAATACAGGAGTTTCTACTGCTTTTGGAAGTCCGTATAACTTTCCATCATACATTTGCGCCGCAATTGAAGATTCCGTAAACGTATCTAATACAGATTGATCAACATTAATTTCACGAATTAATCCTTCCGTCACAAGCTGACCGATTTGGTCATGTGGAACAGTGATGACGTCAGGACCTGTGCCTGCAGGACCGTCTAAACGAAGTTGGTCGCGTTGTTTTGTCGCCATTTCAACTTCTTTGTACTCCACTTTAATGCCGTACTTTTCTTCGAAAGCTTTAATCGCTGGTTCTAACGCCACGCCACGCTTCACGTCTTCCCATACGACAAGCTTTTCTGGTTTCGGCGGCATGCCGTCTTCGGATACTTCTGTTTTGCCTTCGTTTTCATTTTCCGCTGGTTTCGCCTCATCTTGTGGACCACAACCTGCCATCACACCTGCCAGCAACGCAAGCGATGAAAAAATGGATACCGTCTTTTTCATTTCGACCCCTCCTGTGTTTTAAGCAATATGTACAAACGCTTTCATTTTTTGCGAAAACGATTGCACAACCTTTATCTTCATTATACAATCATTTTTCGTTTTGACAACTATTTTTTTCATCTTTTTTTGAATGAATGTTGACTTTTTACTGTCTTTCATTTTACGCTTGACATAAGTATTGTATGCGCTTCCTTAAACGATCGCGTCAATAGTACATCAATATGTGATGAAAAGCGCAATCGATTGCGCGTGAAATAGAGAGGAGAGAGTGAAATATGTTGAAAGAAGCGATTTACCATCGTCCAAAAGATGCGTTTGCTTATGCATACGACGAGCGAACGCTACATATTCGTTTACGAACAAAAAAAGATGATGTCGATGCCGTATATTTATTGTTTGGCGATCCATACGTTTGGGATGAAGAAAAAAACGAATGGTTATTTTTTAAACAGCCGATGCAAAAAAGTGGAACAGATCGGCTCTTTGACTACTGGTTTATCGCCGTGCAACCACCGTATCGCCGCTTGCGCTACGGATTTGAATTGCACGATGAAGAAAACGTGCTCGTCTATACGGAAAAAGGCTTCTATGATAAAGCTCCAACAGACGATACAGCATACTATTTTTGTTTTCCATTTTTAAACCGCATAGACGTTTTTGACGCACCTAGCTGGGTGAAGGATACAGTATGGTATCAAATTTTCCCTGAACGGTTCGCCAACGGCAATCCGAAATTAAATCCACCAAACACGCTCCCTTGGGGAAGCGTTGAACCAACGACTACAAGCTTTTTTGGCGGCGATTTTGAAGGCATCATCGACCATTTAGATTATCTCGTTGAACTCGGGATTAACGGCATTTATTTTACGCCGATTTTTAAAGCCCCATCAAACCATAAGTACGATACGATCGACTATTTCGAAATCGACCCGCAATTTGGCGATAAACAAACGTTTAAACGGCTCGTCGAAGAGTGCCATAAAAAAGGCATTCGCGTCATGCTCGATGCGGTATTTAACCATAGCGGGTACTATTTCGCTCCGTTTCAAGACGTATTAAAAAACGGTGAGAAGTCACGATATAAAGATTGGTTTCATATTCGTGAGTTTCCGCTACAAGCAGAACCGATCCCAAACTACGATACGTTTGCGTTCGTGCCAGAAATGCCGAAATTAAATACAGAAAACCCGGAAGTGAAACAATATTTACTGGATGTTGCAACATATTGGATTCGCGAATTTGACATTGACGGATGGCGGTTAGATGTGGCGAATGAAGTCGATCATCAATTTTGGCGCGAGTTTCGCCAAGCGGTAAAAGCGATCAAACCGGACGTGTACATTCTCGGTGAAATTTGGCACGATGCGATGCCGTGGTTACGAGGAGACCAATTTGATGCCGTCATGAACTATCCGTTTACAAACGGGGCGCTGAACTATTTCGCTAAAGGACATGTGCGCGCGAGCGAATTTGCGAACACGATCATTCACGTATGGCATAACTATCCGCAAAATGTCAACGAAGTCGCCTTTAATTTGCTCGGCAGCCACGACACGCCGCGTATTCTCACGGAATGTGGCGAACAAAAAGAAAAAGTGAAACTTATGTTTACGTTCCAACTTTCTTTCAGCGGATCGCCATGCATATATTACGGAGACGAAATCGGTCTAACTGGCGGAAAAGATCCGCTTTGCCGGAAATGTATGGTATGGGAAAAGGAAAAGCAAGACCGCGATTTATTTGCGCACGTGCAAACGCTCATTTCATTGCGCAAACAATATCGTGCCTTGCGCTTCGGAGAGTTTCATGTGTTAGAAACAAATGATGAAACGAATCATATCGCTTACGTGAAAACATATGACGACGAAACAATTGTTTGCGTATTAAACAATGGGGAAACAGCGCTGGAATGGACCGTTCCGTTTTCACTTGCCGACAAAACGGTCACAAACCTTTGGACGAACGAGCAAATGACTGAGCAAACGATGACAATCGAGCCGTATGGTTTTCGAGTGCTGCTCGTACAAGCTACGTCCGCTGAATAAAGCGACGATATTCGCTTGGTGTCATCCCTTCCATTTTTTTAAATACGCGCGAAAAATACGCGCCATCTTCAAATCCGACTTGTTTTGCGATCGCCGCGACCGTTTCATTCGTCGCGGCTAATTTTTTCTTCGCCATCTTTAGCCGATAATCGTTTACATATTGCAACGCACTCATGCCGATCGTTTTTTGCATGCAGCGAGAAATGTAGTCTGGATGAAGGCGAAGCGCATGTGCGAGATGCCCCATGTCAAATGGCTCTTCGTAATGACGATGAATATACTCCATCGCCGCGGCACATACATGCTCGGCAGCTGACGGAATATGAAGCATTTGTTTTTGCAACTGAACGATCCATTGAGCAAATAACAACTGTTGCGTTAACGAATGATCCGGCGTTTGTTGCTCGAGGACAATGTGTTGAAGCATCGACTCCATCCCCGCTTGTTTCAACTTTCCATGTTGCGGGATACACAAACGATATTGCGCATAATCGACATATGTAGCCTCTCTCTCAATAATATCGCCCCATCCATACGGCTGTTTTTCGACGCGATCGTATTGCGGCACTGAAAAATGAATCCAAATAAAATGCGTATCTTCATCGCACGGCTCATGCCCGTAATGTTCAAAGCCCGGACATAAAATAACGTATTCTCCTTCACCGACAACGAACGTTTCTTCTTGTTCCGTCATATATAACGTTCCTTTTTGCACATATAAAAAATCAAATACGGAAAACGTGCGCCGAAAATGTTTCATTCCTTTTCGAAACATCGCCTCACCCCCTTTAATAAAAACGGGAAACGGCGGAACGGAAAACGATATATACATAAGTCCCCTCCTTTCAGTCGGAAATGTACAAAAGTAATCGTCTTTTTCCCTTTTTTCCATTATAACAATCCATTAAACTAAAAACAGTTTGCAAGTCGGAAATCGTAAAGGAGTTGTCTTCTTTGGCAAAAAAGCTTTCTTTATTTGCGCTCACTTGGCCGATTTTTATTGAATTGACGCTTCATATGTTAACGGGCAACGCCGATACGTTTATGCTTAGCCAATATGCAGATGAAGCGGTTGCTGCGGTCGGGGTAGCGAATCAACTGTTGTTTATGGTCGTTGTCATGTTTGGCTTTATCGCAACAGGAACATCGATTTTAATTGCACAATATGCTGGGGCAAATGATGAAAAAACAGCTTCCTACATCGGAGCTGTTTCCATTTGGGCAAATATGCTATTTGGTGTCGTATTAAGTGTTGCCCTTTGGGCAGGAAGCGATACTCTTCTCCACCTTATGAACGTTCCTAATGAACTCATTGCTGATGCGCGCGTTTATTTATGGATTGTCGGCGGCTTTTCATTTGTGCAAGCGCTCATTATGACGCTCGGCGCCATATTGCGCAGCTACGGATTTACGCGCGACATGATGAACATTACGATCGGGGTCAATATATTAAACATTATCGGAAACTATTTCGTTTTGTTTGGGCCGTTCGGCTTACCTGTATTAGGTGTCGAAGGAGTTGCTTGGTCAACGACGATTAGCCGCATGATCGGGCTTGTCGTTGGATTTTTTCTCGTGATGAAACGTCTCCGACATCCGCTCCCGCTTTTATCAAAAGAGGCGCTTTCATTTGCTTACGTCAAACAATTATTAAAAATCGGCATTCCATCTGCCGGCGAACATGTCGCTTACAATACGTCGCAGCTTGTCATCACCTATTTCATTACGATGCTTGGCACAGAGGCGTTAACGACAAGAGTATATACGCAAAACATCATGATGTTTATTTTTTTATTTAGCGTCGCCATCGGGCAAGGGACGCAAATTATCGTCGGGCATCTCGTTGGGGCAGAACGTTTTCATGAGGCGTATACCCGTTGCTTGCGGAGCTTACGGCTCGCTGTCATCATTTCGTTTGCTGTTGCGGCGTTGTTTTCCGCCTTTTCCGATCAACTGTTTTCCATTTTCACGAGCAACAAACGGATGATTGAAACAGGCGGGACGCTCATTTTGCTTACGATGCTTCTTGAGCCCGGGCGTTCGTTTAATCTCGTCATCATTAACTCCCTCCGCGCTGCCGGAGATGTAAAATTTCCTGTCTACATCGGTATCGCATCGATGTGGGGGGTGAGCGTCCCGCTCGCCTATGTTCTTGGCATTTCATTCGATCTCGGTTTAGTCGGCGTCTGGCTTGCTTTTACAGCGGACGAATGGCTGCGCGGTTTGCTCGTCTATTGGCGTTGGAAATCAAACGTATGGCGCACAAAATCGTTCGTCAAAAAGGAAGCGACAGCTTAGCGCCGAGCAAATGGTTCGCGACATTTTGCCCGCTAATGACAACCATTGGCGATCCACCTCCCGGGTGGGTCGTCCCACCAACGAAATACAATCCTGCAATTCGCTTACACGCGTTCGACGGGCGCAAAAACGTATCGCGACGCCGATTTGACGCTATTCCATACAACGCGCCGCGATATGCCCCAAACTGTTCTGCAATATGAAGCGGAGTGATGACGCGTTCGACGTCTGGCACAACGTTTAATCCGTATGAGCGAAGCCGTTCGTACACAAGCTGCTTATACGCTTGTTCATCGACTTGCATACGCCCATCTTTTGTGAGTGGCGGTGCATTCACTAACACAAACAACGATGACCCTTCTTTCGTAAATGGTGGCGCGCAAACGTATATCGTCGGATGTTCACTATACCGTCCAGCAAGTATATGTTCAAACTCTTGTTTATAATTAGGGGAGAAAAACACGTTGTGATGAGCTAAATCATCCCATGTTTCTTTCGTTCCAACTAACATGACAAAGGCGGAAATGGATGGCTCGGCTCGTTCATACGAGCGATCGTGAGGATCAACGAGCTCACGATACGCTTGCAACAAATCAGCATTCATAATCACAACGTCCGCTTCTACCTTTTCTCCATCAGCAAGCTCAACCCCGATCACTTTTCCGTTTTTGACAACGACCCGCTTGACTGCTCGATTTAGATGAAGCTGAGCCCCTGCTTTTTGTGCCAAATGGGCGAACGTTTGGGCGATACGGGCATTGCCGCCGTCAACGTAATATACACCATCGACCATTTCTAAATAGGCGATCATCGCAAACGTCGCCGGCGCCATATAAGGCGATGAGCCAATATACGTCGCATAACGGTCGTACGCTTGAATGACATGTTCATTCGTAAAATAGCGTTGAAAAAAATGATGTAACGTTTCAAGCGGGCGCGCATTCAATAAAGCAAACGCAAGCGACGGTGACATATAATTAAAAAAAGAGCGAAATATGCGCGGGAAAAAGTGCGTTTTCGCTAGCCGATACAGCCTTTCGACTTCACGTAAAAAATCGTCGTAACGCAACGCCCCGACGCGATCAATCACCGCAAGCTGCTCTTTCATGTAATCGCGATCGCTGGAAAGAAAAAACGTCGTTTTGTCTTCATATACGTTTTTCGTATGCACAGACAATTTTCGAAACGTAATGTAATCTTCTGTGCGCGCCCCTGTTTGCTCAATGACATGCCGAAACACAAACGGCATCGTAATCGTATTCGGTCCAAAATCAAAATAATAGTCGCCAAGTTGAACGGGCATTAACTTCCCGCCAAAATGACTATTTTTTTCAAACAACTGCACATCGACGCCGTGCTGCGCAAGCGTCACCGCAGCAGACAACCCACCAAGTCCACCGCCGATAATGACCACTTTTTTCACGTGTACGTCCTCCCCTTCCATTCATATCGTTTCGCGCGCATCGATGCATACATTAATACGATAAACGCTGCGGCACTCACCGGCATCCAATAACACGTCGAAATTGAGCGCTCTGTCTTCCATTCCACGTACGCCTTTTGTGCAATAATGATCGCAAGCGGCAAGGCGTACGCTGCCCCGTACACGAGCGACAACGGAGCGAACGCAAGCGGTGCAACGTAAAATATGCCGTAAAACATCGTAAGTAGCAAAACGAAAAAAGGTGAGCGATTTAATCCAATATACACATTTTTTAAAAAACCTGCCCATACTTCTTTATTCGTTTCGTACATATAACAGACGACATCAGTGCTTACGTTCGCAACGATGACACGATGACGATGCGCTTTCATTTTTCGCGCAATCATGACATCCTCGACGAGCTCGCGTTTTACTGCCGCATGTCCCCCGATTTCTTCGTATGTCGCTCGCTCAAAAAATAAACATGCACCATGGGCAGCAGTTGCTGAGCGCATCATCGTATAGTTCGCCAAAACAAGCGGCAAATGAAATAAAATAAAAAAATGTTGCAACGGAACGAGCCATTTGCCAACGAGCGGAAGCGACCGCGGATGAAATGACGGAAAACCAGTGACAAGTTTTGCATCATATGTCGTGGCGACCGTTAACAATTTTTCAATGACCGTTGGCTTTAACTCAACATCCGCATCAATAAAAAACAAATATGCCCCGTTTGCTTGCTGAGCGAGTTGATGACACGCATGCACCTTCCCTGCCCAGCCGTCAGGAAGCGCCTTCCCTTGCAAAAGCGTAAAACGATCGTCTCCTTTCGTTTCTTGCAGCAGAAACTCATACGTTCGATCCGTCGACTGATCGTCAAGAAGAAGAAACTCGACCGGCTCATATGTCAACTGTTTTAGCGAGCGAACGAGACGCTTGACATTCCGCTCTTCATTGCGCAACGGAACGAGCACGCTAACAAGCGGACGCTTCGTGAACAGCGGACGTTTCGGAAGCGGAACAAGAAACAAAGAGTTGACAACCGTCCAAATAAAAAAACATGCCAAAATGACGCTCATAACTTTCCTCCATCCCAACAGTGAAACGATTGAATCTGTTCAGCGATCACTAATCGCCGAACATCATCGAGTTGTGCGGTACAAATACGCTCAAGTTCAGCCGTTTTTTCTTTTCGATTGCTCCCTGAAACGTCACAAATATATAACGGATCGCCAATATGAATAAACCATTCCGGCTTCCGATGATGACGAAAACTATGGTAAAACGCAAGCGGCACGATCGGGACGTTCGCCCGTTCCGCTACATATACAGCGCCTGTGAAAAACTGAAGCGGGCGCTTTTCAACATGTTGTTCTTCCCCTTGTGGAAACATCCAGACGCTTTTTCCATCGCGCAACAATGACACAGCATAGTCAAGCGACTTCATGACCTCTTTTCGTTGCGCACGATTCACCGAAAAACCGCCGAGCTTACGGAAAAACGGATATTGTTTTAGCCCTTCTTCTGACATCATCGCATAACTATTTTGTCGGAAAACAAAACGACTTAATTGAAACGCCATCAGCCCGTCCCACCACGAACTATGATTCGCTACATATAGCGCAGGCGTTCGTACGACATGTCCCCGTACGTACAATCGATGAAACGATGTACGCAGCAACCATGTGTTGTAAAGCGAAAACATCCATTCAAATGCGCGGCTTTTTTTCGCCTCAATCATGTTGATCGTCTCCATTTCCAAAAAATAACCGACGTCAGCAATAGACCGAGAAAGAAAGCGGCATATAACTGTTCCATGAACGCGAGAAATAAAAACATCGCTTCAAGAAGAAAAAAAAGAGAAATGGCTCGCCTCTCGGAGCTTGCCTTGCGCGCTGGAAAAATAAAAAGCATAAAATGAATGACAAACGCCACAACAAACCAACCGACAAAATTTTGGAGCGGAACGTCGTAATATATGCTCGTTCCTTCCCAAATCCAATACTGTTTCGCCACATATGCTACCGGGTCAATCGCTAAATCTAATACGACCGCCAACGCTGCACCGACAACAGCAGAAAATAGCGGGCGCTTTGTTGAAACGAAACGCAATGCGAGCGCATGCGTACAACCGATGACCGCGAGCCAGGCAAAACCGATCGCAATCGGTACCCCAAACACCGTTATGCCAAATTGATTCGTATAATCATATGAACCGAACATGAAACTATACGTTGCTCCGGCATATTCGACCGCCATCGTACCGATGAAAATAGCAACCGTTGCGTTGACGCCACGTCGACCGTATGCTTCGATTAAAAAAGAGGCGCCAATCACCCCAGCAAGCATTAAAAACACAACATTCGCCCACTCTAACCATGGCGGAAGAAGACGAAAACCGACGAGTACAATCCCACATGCATACCAAATGAGAAAGAGGCGGTATAAACGATCACCCCACTTCAACGTTTTCGCCTCCCATTTGTTGCAATAACGCTTTTTTTCGTTCTTCCGACACGAATGCTCGCTTCGTAAATACATCATATTGTTGTTCACGAACAACATGTAAAATGCTTTTATACATAAGCGCCGCTCCTTTTACGGCAAAACGGGCAGACAGTGGATAAAGAGAAAACGTTTTTTCCGCATCCGCATATCTGTTTTCCGCCTCTTGTGCGATATGCTCCCATAAATCAATAAATGAGTTTGTAACTTGACCAAAAGCGATCTGTTGTTCGCTCACTCCATACATATTCATCCATTCGCGCGGCAAATACACGCGACCGCGCATCATATCTTCGCCGACATCGCGCAAAATGTTCGTCAATTGCATCGCTTCCCCAAGCGCAATCGCGCTCTCTTTTAACTGCTGGCGGCGATGCGGGGCTAAAATTGGCAATAACATTAACCCGACGGTACTCGCCACACAATAACAATAACGAAGCAACTGTGCAAACGTATCATAACGATGAACGGTTAAATCCATTTTTTGCCCTTCAATCATATGCCAAAACGGTTCAACGTCCATATCATAGCGCGAAAAGACATCGCGAAGCGCGATCCACATAAAGTCATCCTCTGTATGCCCCGCCACAAACGCTTCCCATTGTTTTTCAAATTGTTGTAGCTGTTCATCTGGTCGTTCGCCTTCATCTACGATGTCGTCGACGCGGCGACAAAACGCATAAATTGCCCAAATGGCTTGACGATCATCATACGGCAGAAGGGAAAACGCGCGATAAAACGTTTTCGAATGATGGGCCGTCACCGCTTCACATTGTGCGTACGCTTGCTTTATATTCACTCGTATTCACTCCAATCACGAAGTAATTGTTCCGTACATAATTGAGCCCCTTGCATGACAACCGGCACCCCGCCACCTGGATGAACAGATGCTCCTACACGATACACGTTTTCATAACGTGCGGACTTCACTTGTGGACGAAATGGACCAGATTGAAATAACGTCGGTGCGATCCCGAACATCCCGCCATCATATAACCCTTCTTTGTGCGCATCAAGCGGCGTACGGACATGCATCCATTCCATTGCCTCCTTCAAGTTCGGAAACGCCCGTTTCTCCACTTCATCAACGATGTGAGAAATCCAATGTTGTTGTGTTGTCCAATCAATATGCCGTCCGGCTGGTACAGGAATTAATACGTACAACACGCTTTTCCCTTCAGGCGCTAACGAACGATCAATTGCTGACGGATAAAACGTATAAAATGACGGGTCTTTCGGAACAACTTTTCGAACAAAGACGTCGTCCATATGTTGTTTGAAATCAAGAGGTAAAAAAAATTGATGAATCGGTGCATCATACGTTCGCCCAAGTCCGATATAAAGCAACACGCAGCTCGATGAAGGGGTCCACGTTCGTTTGTTCGTCATCATCGTCGGTTCATCTGTATTCATAACAACTGCATCGAAACGGTGCATTTCTCCTTGAGCATAAAGCGATTCGATTTTTGAACTGTTCACTTCGTACCGTTCCACTTCTGTTTGCAATCGAACCGTTACACCTGCTTCTTCTAGTTTTCTTGCAAGCAAAGAAACGAGACTAGCATATCCACCTTTCACGTAATACACCCCGTGTGCATGCTCGCTAAACGAAACGAGCGAATAAAGCGATGGGGTCGTGTATGGATTGCCTCCAATATATAACGTCTGCAACGAATAAGCAAGCTGCAACCGTTCATCGCGAAAATAACGGCTCATGCTCGTTTTCACAGATTGATAGGCGCGCATACGAGAAAAAAGGGATATCGTCTCTTTCGTGAAAAACGTTTGTTTCTTTATAAATGACTTCGTTAAAATGAGCTCATCACCTTTAGCGAAATATTCCCTCATCTCATTCATAAAACGTTGAAATCCTTTTTCCTCCCCAGGAAACAGACGAGCAATTTCTTCTACTTGTCTTTCTTCTTCCGCATATTTTGTATACGATATGCCGTCTGCAAAATGAATCGTATACATCGGATCACATCGAACAAGCTCGTATTCATCTTCCGTTACACCAACGTCGGAAAGAAAGGCACGCAATTTTTCTGGCAACAATACGATCGTTGGGCCGGCGTCGATGCGAAACCCTTCTCGCTCAATAAACGAAAGACGCCCGCCAAGCCGATCATTTTTCTCAAACAACGTCACATGTGCCCCGCGCTTCGCAAGCGACAGCGCCGTCATCATTCCTCCGACTCCGCCGCCGACAATCGCGATCCTCATCATGCTTCCCTCCGCTTCGGCAGAGCGCCAACAGGAATAAGCGGCTGACGATGTGCTTGTAGTATGCCGTTTGCTGTAATACGGGCGGATTCAAAAATAGTTGGTAAACCGCTTCCCGGATGCGTCCCACCACCGACAAGCCAACAATGATGTAATTCTTCAAATTCGTTATGTGGACGAAACACCATCATTTGCGACAACTGATGGCCTAAATTAAACGTCGCTCCTTCATAAACGAATACATCGTTTTCCCAATCATGCGGCGTGATAATTTTTTCGCATTCAATATATTTATCTATATCTTTCCACCCTAATTTTTTAGATAGCGTATCCCATATTTTTCGACGAAACGGTTCTTTCTCCTTTTCCCAATCAATGCCGCTCGTATTGTTCGGCACAGGCGCTAAAATGTAAAGTGCACTTTTTCCTTTTGGTGCAACCGTCGCGTCAGTTGCAGCAGCATGTTGCACGTAAATGGACGGATCGTGTGGAATCGTTTTTTCTTTCGTAATTTCATCGACGTTTCGCTTATAATCGTCAGCAAATATAATTGTATGGTGGGCAAGATCAACCGGCTTGTTTATCCCGACGTACATCATAAACGTCGAACATGAATATTTCTTTTTTTGCAACTTTTCTTTGCGATATTTTTTTAATACACCGTCATCGACGAGGTTCGTCATCGCATGGGCAAAATCAGCATTAATAATCACTTCATCAGCCGCTACTTTTTCACCATTTTCTAATATGACCCCTTTCACAGTCGTGCCATCAAGCCAAAGCTTTCGCACTCCTGTATTCACATGCACGCTTCCTCCATATTCTTCAACGATGCGCGCCATCGCTTTTGGAATTTCATTTAACCCGCCGATGACGTGATAAATGCCGTATGCATGCTCCATGTAAGATAAAATGGAAAACGCACCTGGACATTCCCATGGGGACATGCCTAAATATTTCGCTTGAAACGTAAATGCTAACCGAAGGCGCTCATCATTAAAATATCGGCTTAATACATCGTATAGCGATTGTGACAACGTCAACTGTGGCAACGCTTTTAACACGGACGGACGCAAATAATGGTACAATCGATCCATTTTACTTTGCAAAATCGGTGCGAGCGCCTGCAACTTCCGCTCGTTTTCATTCATAAACCGGTCATAACCGTCTTCGTTCCCAGGAAATTGTGCCGCAATTTGTTCTTTCATTTTCTTCCGATTCATCGTCATCGCTAACTTTACATCATTGAAAACGAGTTCGTACATCGGATCTAATTCGACAAGTTGGACATAGTCATGTATGTTTCTTCCTGATGCTGTAAATAACTCTTCAATAATATGAGGCATACTTAAAAACGTCGGACCGATATCAAAGCGGTATTCACCGAGCTCGAATCGTCCATTACGTCCTCCTACGTACGGTTTTTTTTCAAATACAGACACGTCATATCCTTTCGCAGCAAGCAACATCGCGGCAGCAAGACCACCAGGTCCCGCTCCGACGACAACGATTTTTTTCACACTATCCACTCCTAATTAAACAAAAGTTATACAAATATTATACAAGATAAATGAAAAACAGGAAAGAAAAAAGACAGCCGTTTTTTAGCTGTCTGTTAACCGAATGTTATAATGCTCAAACCATTCGTGAAATTGAATGAAATACGCTAACAGCTGCGGACCGGACATGAGTTGCCCGAACCATGGAATGCGAAACGACTGTCCTTTCGTTTCCACTAGTTCCTTTAACTTCTTTTGATCAAACAATTCATATAAAACGGACGAACGATTCGTTAAAATCGTCTCTAGCCGTTCAGCAACGATGTCCGTATAACGCGGATGATGTGTTTTCGGATACGGACTTTTTTTCCGATACAACACGCCATCTGGTAAAATGCCTTCAAGCGCTTTGCGTAAAATTCCTTTCTCACGATTGTTGTACATTTTCATCTCCCACGGAATGTTCCACACATACTCAACGAGGCGATGATCCGCAAACGGCACGCGCACTTCTAAACTTGCCGCCATGCTCATGCGGTCTTTCCGATCTAACAACGTCGTCATAAACCAAATCATATTTAAATAAAACAATTCCCGACGGCGCGCTTCTTCTGCGCTTTCTCCGTCTGCGTGAGGAACTTCACGAAGCGTTTCTTTATAACGCATATCTGCATACTCATGAAGCGGCAGTTTTTCGCGCCACGTTTCATTGAGAAGATCGAACCGCTCATCTAACGAGCGCATCCATGGAAATCCGTCCCGCTCAAAATCTTCTTTTCTATGGAACCACGGATACCCCCCAAAAATTTCGTCTGCACATTCACCTGATAAACTAACGACAAATTGTTGCTTGATTTGACGGCAAAACCAAAGAAGCGACGAATCAATATCCGCCATCCCAGGCAAATCACGGGCAACGACTGCTTCTTTTAAATCATCGGCTAATTGTTGTTGGGAAATGACGCACGTATGATGAACGGTTTGAAACGCATCCGACATTTGTTTAATCCACGGCCCGTCACTGTTCGGTTGAAATGCGTTCGCTGTAAAATATTGTTCGTTTTCTTCGTAATCAATGGAATACGTATGAAGTGATCCTTTTCCTTCACGTTCAAACGCCTTCGCTGCAATCGCGGTAATCGCGCTCGAATCCACCCCACCCGATAAAAACGTACAAACAGGTACATCGGAAACGAGTTGTCGCGTAATCGCATCGATCAGCAACGTCCGAATATGCTCTACCGTTTCATCAAATGAATGCTCATGCGGTGCGCTTTTTACGTTCCAATATCGCCATTGACGCACGCCGCTTTGTTGAACAGTCATCGCATGAGCCGGGCGCAATTCATAAATCGTCCGAAACACGCCATGTCCCGGTGTGCGCGACGGACCGAGCGCTAAAATTTCACATAAACTTTCGCGATCAATTTCAGCGCGAACGTTTGGATGTGCTAAAATCGCTTTTATTTCTGAAGCGAATAAAAACTCCCCTTGTTCATAGCGATAAAACAGCGGTTTGACACCTAAACGGTCGCGCGCTAAAAACAGCTGCTTTCGCTCATCGTCCCATACCGCAAACGCAAAAATGCCGTTCAGATGATCGACACATTGTTCACGCCACTCCATGTAAGCGGTAAGCAACACTTCCGTATCCGAATGCCCTTGAAACGTATATCCTTTTTTCAATAACTCTGTTCGAATATCTTCTGTATTATATAGCTCCCCATTATAACAAATCGTATAACGATAGCCGTTTTTCATTCGCGTCATCGGCTGCACGCCGCCTGCTGGATCAACAACAACAAGCCGCTTATGTCCGAACGCGACATGATCGTCAAGCCATACGTTCGTATCATCAGGCCCCCGCAGCGAAAGCGTATTGGCCATCGCCAGCATCGTTTCTTTTTCTTGTCGGACATGTCGCCCAAAATGAACCCATCCGGTAATTCCGCACACGTCAATCATTCCCTTCTGTTGTGAACAAGTATGAAGCATGCTTTTATTTTATGCACCGTTTATATAAATGATGAGTTGTCTATAATGGCGTACGGAAGGAATTGACACGAAGGAGGGAATAATGATGGATCGTCTCTCATCATTGCGTACACAAAAACGGGCTTACGTGTACGGTGTTGTTGAACAAGTGAACGGCGAATGGGTGTTTTTTGACGAAGACGATGAAGCACATGAGTTTACAAGTTTGCCTGAGGAGGTTGAGCTTTTTCGCTTCGGTCAATGGGTAAAAGGATGGCTTGGTGAAGATGGGGACATTTATGTGACAGAACGGTATACATTAAAAAACGGTGATCGTCTTCGCTACATCAAACCGTTGTCGCACACATACGAACAATGGCTGTCACAGCTACCCGACCACGCGTTTTTCCATTTTGTTCATTTAATTAACGAATGGAACTTTTCCGTATACGATTGTTTGTATTGTTATAACTATATGTTATTTGCTGAAAAAGGGGTGAATTTTTTAATGTTTGATAATTCACTGGATATGTGCAACGTGCAACATTATTTTGACGACAAACAACATCGATTCGAACTGACGTTGCAAACAGGAAAAAAAATCATTGGTGTCCAACTCGATCATTGAATGATAGAATTGCTCCCTTGCAACACTTGTTTTTCAAATTGTTCCGCAGGAAGAGGTTTGAAAATGCCATACCCTTGCGCATAGTGACATTTTAATCGTTTCAACAATTTCATTTGTTCAGCCGTTTCAACACCTTCTGCGACAACTTTTAAGCGCAAACCATGCCCCATCGTAATAATCGATTTGACGATCGCAATGTCCGAACGATCTTTATGAAGTTGATAAATGAACGATCGGTCAATTTTCAACGTATGAATCGGCAAATGTTTTAAATAGCTAAGCGATGAATAGCCTGTGCCAAAATCATCAATCGACACATGCACACCAAGCTGTTGAAGCTGCTTCATGACGTGAATGCTGTAATACATGTTGCGCAACATCGAACTTTCCGTTAATTCCAAATGCAAACAATGTGCAGGAAGTTGTGACTGTTTGAGCGCTTGTTGCACATCTTCAAAAAACGTCGGATGTTGAAATTGCGTCGCTGAAACATTGACAGAAACAATGAATGAATCGAAGCCGAGATCGTGCCATGTTTTCGTTTGCATGCACGCTTCAATAAGCACCCATCGCCCGAGATCATGGATCAAACCAATTTCTTCTGCAATCGGAATGAACTCAAGCGGAGAAACAAGTCCGATTTTCGGATGTTTCCAGCGCAACAGCGCTTCACTACCAATAACTTTTCCTGTCATTAAGTCCATAATCGGTTGATAGACGAGAAAACATTCGTTTTTTTCAAGCGCTTTTCGCAAATATCGCTCCAGCTCGACGCGATACATCACTTGCTCGTTCATTTTTGTGGCGTACAATTTTACGCCGTTGCCGCCTGTTTGTTTGGCGCGATTCACCGCTGTATCCGCATTTTTTAATAGCGATTGGGCATCCACACCGTCCGCTGGATAAAAACTAATCCCAACGCTTGCCGTTAAAAAAAACTCTTTTTCTTCATACACAATCGGCACCGCAATATGTTGAAGCAACTTTTTCGTCCATTCAACGACCGTTTGCACATCCGTTTGCTCTGTTAGCAACAGGCTAAACTTATCCCCACCGAAGCGGCCTAAATGAGCCCCTCGGGGCAATACGTTTTTTATTCGTTCGGCTATTTGTTTTAATATTTCATCCCCACCATAATGGCCGATCGTATCGTTCACGATTTTAAAACGATCCATATCTACAAACAATACAGCAAGCGTTTTACCTGTTTCTTTCGCTTGATCGATCGCTTGTTTTACGATGTTTGTAAATTTCAATCGGTTTGGTAGCCCCGTATCGACATCGTGATAGGCGATATATTTCATATGCTCTTCCGCGCGCTTTTGTTCAGTAATGTCGCGACCGATGCCATAAATGCCAACCTTTTTTCCGTCAACGATAATCGGAACGTTTTTAATTTGGAATAAATATACTTCTCCTGATTTCGATGGAATTTCTAAATTGTATTGTTGCACTTTTCCTTTTAACGCACGATAAAAATAGCGGCGCACGCGCGGAATATCTTCTTTTTTAATGTAGTGAAGCGAGTTTGTATGCAAAATTTCTTCTGCCTTATACCCGAACACTCGTTCAAACGCAGGATTGACGCTTGTAAAATTACCTTCTAAATCGGTGGAATATACAATGTCTGGATTATGTTCAAATAAAGAGCGGTAATATTGTTCCGATAGCTTCATTTTTTGACGCATCTCGTCCATATCCGCTCGACAGTCGTCAACAACGAGGGCACAAATGACTGCTTGTTCCGATGCATCCCCAATCATCGGAAAAAGCTGTGCGTGGGGCAAATGATGATGCACGTACTGTTCGACTTGCATCCGAAACGAAGGGGAAAGCGAAGAAACAAAAATCGTTAGCTGGTCGTACTCATATAAACGATAGTCGCCCACCCATCGTTCCAAATCCGCAAACGTGTGGCAAACCGTTTGAAATAATTTCATCCCCTTTTCCCACTCTTTCTTTCTCTTTATATTTTCACAATTATCAATTAATTTCATTATAGCACATTTCCATATGGTAGAAAAAGATAAAAGTTGGCGAATATGCCAACTTTACGAAAAGAAAGAAAAGCCAAATGGTAGTTTAAATCCGAGATATAGCACGATCACAAACGCAACAATGAACTGGAGCCAAAGGACGTTCGTGTTTTTTCCTTTTGCCGTCCGAACGAGAATCATTTCCATCACTCCAACGACCCATAAGCCGACAATCACTTTCACGATATAAAGGAACGGAAATGAAGACATGCTATGTAAAATCCAAGCGCCTGTCGCAATAATTAAAATGTAAAATAAGCGCAATGACATGTGTACCATTTTTGTTTTTTCATGTCCTTTTGCTTGAAACGCAATCGCAACGACAAATAAAATAAGCGCAACAACCCACGATGTAATATGTGCATGTGTCATAAGTATGCTCCTTTCCCACAATTTCATATATGCTAATCATAACACGTCTGTATGCCATTTGAAAAAGAAAACGCTCACCTTTTCTATTTACTTTCTATATTCACTTCAAGTATGTTATATATGTGACGATCGAAATAGGAGGGAATGACGTGAAAACAGCACAAATCATTGAACTAACAGAAAAATACGGCGCAAACAACTATCATCCACTACCAGTTGTTTTATCAAAAGGCGAAGGTGTATGGGTAGAAGATCCAGAAGGGAATCGTTATATGGATATGTTAAGCGCTTACTCCGCGGTGAACCAAGGACATCGCCATCCGCGCATCGTCCAAGCGCTTATTGAACAAGCAAATAAAATTACATTAACATCACGAGCATTCCATAACGACCAACTCGGTCCATGGTATGAAAAAGTCGCGAAATTAACGAAAAAAGAGATGGTTTTACCGATGAACACAGGGGCGGAAGCGGTAGAAACAGCCGTTAAAGCGGCACGCCGCTGGGCGTATGACGTGAAAGGCGTTCGTCCCGATCAAGCGGAAATTATCGTTTGTGAAGATAACTTCCACGGTCGGACGATGACAGCTGTATCGATGTCATCAAACCCAGAGTACAAACGTGGATTCGGCCCAATGCTTCCGGGCATTAAAGTTATTCCGTTCGGAGATGTTGAAGCGCTCAAGCAAGCAATTACACCAAATACAGCAGCGTTTATTTTCGAACCAATTCAAGGGGAAGCAGGCATTAACATTCCACCAGAAGGATTTTTAAAAGCAGCATATGACGTATGTAAACAACATAACGTGCTGTACATCGCTGACGAAATTCAATCCGGTCTTGGCCGTTCTGGTAAAATGTTTGCGTGCGATTGGGAAGAAGTAGAGCCAGATATGTACATTCTCGGTAAAGCGCTCGGTGGCGGCGTATTTCCAATTTCATGCGTTGCCGCAAACAAAGATATTCTCGGCGTATTTAATCCGGGATCGCACGGATCGACGTTCGGTGGAAATCCGCTTGCTTGCGCTGTTTCGATTGCTGCGCTTGATGTAATCGTTGAAGAAAAATTGCCAGAGCGCTCATTTGAGCTCGGTGAATATTTCCAACAAAAATTACGCGAAATCAACCATCCAGACATTAAAGAAGTGCGTGGGAGAGGATTATTTATCGGCGTTGAACTGCATGTTGCTGCACGCCCATATTGTGAAAAGCTACAACAAGAAGGGCTATTATGTAAAGAAACGCATGATACAGTCATCCGCTTCGCTCCGCCGCTCGTCATTACAAAAGAAGAGCTCGACTGGGCCATAGAAAAAGTGAAAAAAGTATTTGAACAGTAAAAAGCTGGGGGTTCCCAGCTTTTTATTTTACTACATTCCGTAGCGTCCCTATTTGATCAATTGTAATTTCAATCACATCCCCCGACTGTAAAAAGCGCGGTGGATTCATTCCTTTTCCAACACCAGCTGGCGTTCCTGTCGCAATTACATCCCCCGGCTCTAACGTCATCCCTTTCGACAACGTCGCAATGATTGTTGGAATGTCGAAAATAAATTGCGCTGTCGTTGCCGATTGTCTCACTTCGCCATTTACTTTCGTTTCAATATGTAACGCATGCGGATGAGCGATCGCTGACCGATGAACGATCCACGGCCCCATCGGACATGACGTATCTAAGCTTTTGCCAAGCAAATATTGTTTATGCCTTTCTTGTAAATCACGCGCAGTCACATCGTTTACGATCGTATAACCAAACACGTAATCAAGCGACTGTTCTTTCGGAATGGCTTTTCCCTTCTTCCCAATCACAATCGCAAGTTCCCCTTCATAATCTAGCTGATCGGTCACATCCGCATGGCGTAAAATCGGTGCCTCATGTCCGATCACTGTCGTTGGCGCTTTCGAAAATACAATCATATTTTCGCGATCCGCTACGCCTCCCATTTCTTGCGCATGATCGGCATAATTTTTTCCGATGCAAAAAATGTTTTTTGTCGGACGTGGAATCGGCGCAAGCAACTGCACATCGTGAAGATCGTACGTCCACTCTGGCTGTACGCGTTCAAGCACACGCTCCACTTTTTCAATAAACGATGCGCCAAGTTCGATGCATTCGATCATCGTATTTGGTATTGTTTCATCTGCTTTCGATAAATGAACGACCTTTTGCTCGTGTACAACCCCGACAAACACATCCGATCGCGCGTATGCTGTCACAAATTTCATTTTCCATCCCCTCTTTCGTATGATCGAACATGACTATTTTCTCTTTTTTACACGTAAATTCCTTTGTAAAAAATTATTTTTTGGCACATTATACTATTTCCTTTTTCTTCAGAATATGTATAATAGTTTATACGTACAGTCATTTACAGACTGTTAACGAAAATGAAAAATGTTGGTGAATTTTATGTCTCTTTCCCTCATCGAAAAGAAAAGACGACAATTAATTGAATTGGCGCAAATGTACGGTTTTTCTGCGAAAGAAACGATCCAATGCAGTCAAGAGCTCGATGAATTGTTAAACAAACATTTAAAGGAAGCCGTGCTTTTCCATAAAGAAAAAGAGGACAAGCCTTGTACGACATGATCTGCTCATGTCGCTTTCTTTTTTCCGTACGTCATCCATCGCCATACTCGTTCCATCGGCCCGATGCGATATGTTTTCAACCACCAATGGCTCCATACGACTTGAATGACATACACGATACATGCGACAGCGAGCGCTTGTTTTGGTGTTGCTTTTCCATACCATCCGAAGCCATATGAATAAAACAATGTCGTACAAATGATCGATTGCGTCAAATAATTTGTTAACGCCATTTTGCCAACAGGAGCAAAAACATGAACGACTTGCGATGCCAGAAGCGAAAACGCAGTAAAATAAAACAAAGCAAGCGCAGGCCCTCCAATCATATCTTGCGCATACGTTGTCACAATATTTTTTTCGACATAAGGCAACATTTTAAAAATGACGCCGACAACGAATGAACCGATGCACCACCTGTTTATCGTTGCACGATTTATGTTGATGTCATGAAACCATTTTTCTTTTGCGATATATGCCCCAAATAAAAAAAACGGTAAAATCGTTAAAATAAAAATGAATGCTTCTGTAAACGAGTTAACGTACAACCAATCATACGCCCGCTGCATAAAAATTTGTTCCCATGTCCCTTGTTGGTAGTTCGCCACAGCTTGCTTCGCTAACGTCGGCTCGGAAAAATCGACGTCGCCATATTGTTTCCACATCACCCACATCAAAATCGTTGAACCGCCAGCCCAACCGCCCCAAAGCGAAAGCGCCCAACGACGCAACGTCTTTGCGCTTGCCTGAAAAAACGGAAAAAGAAACAGCCCAACGATCGCATAACCGATTAAAATATCGCCATGCCAAATGAAAAACGCATGAAACATCCCAAATAACAACAACGCAAACAAGCGGCGTAAAAAAGTGATCCGGAATTTCTCGCCACCTTTGTCGAGCATGATCCATGCTCCCCAGCCGAACAACATCGAAAAAAGCGGATAAAAGCTCGCTTGTGCAAATATATCAACAAATGCAAGCAGGAAGCGATCAATCCCATCTTTCGCAAACACCGCGGCATCGACATACATCGTCGGAAGTGAAAAATCAAGAACGTTCACAAGCAAAATGCCAAACAACGCAAAACCGCGCACCGCATCAATCATTGAAATACGCATAATCTCCCTCCTTTTCCATTTCAGCTTAAAGAAAAGAAAGACCGCTGTCAATCGACAACGGCTCTTCCTTATTAATTCACATATCTCCCTATCTTCCCTATTGATTGCCAATATTCGTTACGCAAATGTACTTTTTGTATTTTTCCTGATGCGGTTTTTGGCAATTCTTGAACGAATGTGACACCGGTAATGGCTTTAAAATGGGCAAGCTTTTCGCGTGAAAAGGCGATCAACTCTTGTTCGGTCACTTCTTTTCCTGGACGGACGACGACGAATGCATGCGGGGTTTCGCCCCATTTTTCATGCGGAACAGCAATCACTGCCGCTTCTAACACCGCTGGATGCTCGTACAACACCCCTTCCACTTCAATCGATGAAATGTTTTCCCCACCGCTAATAATAATATCTTTTTTCCGATCAACGATGTCGATGTTGCCATATGCATCGACAGTCGCCATATCTCCTGTATGAAGCCAGCCGTTACGAATCGTTTCCATTGTCGCTTCTGGATTTTTCCAATATCCTGCCATTACGCCGTTGCTGCGCACAATGACTTCTCCGATCGACTTTCCGTCGCGTGGCACTTCTTCCCCATGCTCATTGACGACTTTCACTTCGCAGCCAATCATCGCATAACCTGCTTTCGCTTTCATGCGATATTGATCGCTAAGCGGCAAATGTTGCAAATGTGAACGGACGGTAGAAACCGTGCTTAATGGCGATGATTCCGTCATGCCGTACACTTGAATAAACTCCCAACCTAATTCTTTTTCAACGCGCGTGACAAATGCTGGCGGCGGAGCAGAACCTGCAATGACGACACGCACATCATGCTCAATTGTCGGCACGTGTTGCTCATAATATTGCAACAACGTATTTAACACCGTTGGCGCCATATGCATAACGGTCACTTTATATTTATTGACGTATTCGAAAATGACTTCAGGAATCGCTTTACGCAAGCAAACGTGCGTCGCTCCGTTCGCTGTATAGTAAAACGGCGCCCCCCATCCGTTTACGTGGAACATCGGCAAAATATGCAAATATACATCTCGGTCCGACACGCGCAAATGGTGCATCGTACTTAACGCATGCAAATAGTTGTTGCGATGTGTCAACATCACCCCTTTTGGATTTCCTGTCGTTCCGCTCGTATATAACAAGCTACATACGTCGTTTTCATCGATATCCGGACGAGCAAACGGCTCTGTCGTATATTGGGCAAGCCATGTATCGTAAGCGATTTCAGCAATGTCGTCCGTTTTGCCGTGCACGATGATATGCTCAACTGTTTGCAACTCGTTTTTAACTGGCGCAATTAAATGATACAACTCCGCATCAACAAACAACACTTTACTTTCGCTATGGTTTAAAATGAATACGTAATCGTCTGGCTTTAAACGAATGTTTAACGGTACCATGATCGCCCCTGTTTGAAACACCCCATAAAACCCTTCAAGCATTTCTAACGTATTTGGAGCTAAATAAGCGACACGATCTCCTTTTTTCACTCCTATATCGCTTAACCCGTGCGACAATTGGTTCACACGTTCATACAGCTCGCGATACGTCAACGATTTTTCTTCGCTAATGACGCCGACTTTATCCCCATAAAGCGATACGGCGCGATCTAAAAAATGCGTTAATACTAATGGCACATTCATCCCCAATCCCCCTATTTTTATCTAAAAATTATCATTTTTCAGAAATATTATAACATATCTTTCTTTTTGTGGAGCACATTTCTTTCATTGTTTTCATATGATTGGGTAAGGGAAAGAATGAGAGAAAGGACGATGGCTATGCCTTCCTATATCGCAGGTCCGATTAAAATTACGAACGTCAGTAGCGACGCGACCGTCAATTTCGGCGATACGTTACAAATCGCACCAAAAAGTTCATCTAAATCGCTAGCCGGCGCTGGCGGTGGAAATACAGGAGACTTTTTACAAACAAATACGTTCATCAGCTTTACAAATACAATCGATCCAGACATCGCCGATGGCAACGTAAAAAGCAAGGGATAGCCGATGCCTGCCATTGTTGGAGCAGTCCAAATTAACAGCATCGGAAGCGGCGGCGTGTTTCATATCGGTGATGTATTTGCTATCTCCCCATACAGCGTAGCTAAAACGTTTGCTGGTGCTGGTTCATTTAATACAGGAGATGGCTTGCATATTTATAACCAGTATAGCAACACGAATACGAACGACCGTGATATTGCCGATAGCAATATTACAGGAAACGCCTAGCGAGGTGGAAGAATGAACTTTTATATTCAACAAACGATTTCCATTCATCAATTAAAAATCGGCTCGCTCACGAACTCATCCGTCCTTCAAATCGGAACGACTGGAAAGGTACAACCGCTCGCCACATTAAGTAATACGGGACAATTTACCGAACCTGCTCCAGAAGCAAAAATTAATATTCAAGGGGAAGAAGGACCGTTCGTTCCGCTTCAATCTCCTGTATAAAACAGTGCTACTTCTTTTTGCTCGGCCATAAACTAGAAAATAAAAGGGCCGAAAAAGAAGGAGGCATCCCTCATGTGGCACGATTATTTTAAACAGCTCGAGGCATATTTAAAATGGCAACAACAAAAAATGCAATCGCTTGAACAAGCGATACATGTTTTACAACAACAATATGAACAGTTAAAAAAAAAGCCGCGTACAACGATTGAAAAAATTGAATATCATTTTGATCAACTAAAAGTGGAAACGTTAGAAGGAACGTTAAATATCGGTCTAAATCCTGCAACGTTTGGGGAAGATACGATTGAAAATTTTGCTGTTCCAAAAAGCCAAACGATTATTCCACAACCGACACCGCTCTTTCGCAACATTCAAACGGCCGTTCATTCATATTTACAAGAAGAAGGAGAGCACATCATCGCGCGCGTCGAACAAACGTATGAGCGGTCGCTTGATCCAGCATATCGCCAATTTATATTGCAAGATATTGCCCGACAAATTGATGATCGCATTCATTTTTATTTACGACAGTATGGGGAAAGCGAAACAGAAAACGAACAATTACAACAAAACATTATCGCTTATTTAAAACGGGATATTGAACATTCGATCGAAACATTTTTAAAACATTTGCCACGAGAGGAGACGAACGAATGAATATGACAGTTGTGAATCATCATTTATCGGTTGGTCATATCGCCATTGGAGGAGTGGCGAGCGCCTCGCTCGTTTTAATCGGCGATAGCGAAACGATTCAACTAGCTTCCGCATTCGACACACCGCCAGAATCGTTAATTATCGGTCCATTTCCACAAAAACAAAACAATAAAAAAAATGAGGAAAAGCGATGAGCCGCCTTTCCGTCGTTCATTTATTAAGAGCAAACGCGGTCGTCTTTAGCTCCGTCGTGCAAGTTGGAGACAGCCAACACATTCGTCTTTCTGGGCGGGCGGTTGCCGTTCAAAGACAATTTGAATACGTCGACAGCAACGAATTTCCGCTCGTCTTTCCGATCTTTACAAAACCGATTCCGCTTCCACCTGTTGATCATGAACACGTTTGTCGTCATACGTTGCACGATTGCCCGCTCATCGCTGTTCATTCCATTCGCATCATCGGGGTTTCTTCTACATCTGTCGTGCATATCGGTTCCACGAAAAATGTAGGAGCGGAATCACGAGTGAAACATATTCGTCAGCTGACAGAAAGGAGAAAATGACATGCCCGCTCTCGTCGGTCCGATTAAAATCAACCTTGTCGCTAGTGGCGCCGTCATGCAAGTGGGGGATACGTTATATGTGTCACCGAAAATATCGTCAAAAACATTCGCTGGCGCTGGCGCGTTTAACACCGGGAACTTTATTATCGCCAACAACGGCATTAGCTTAACAAATACGCTTGATTCTGACGCATTCGATCAAAACGTTGCCGGCAATGCTTAACGCTTTTGCCGCTTCGCTTTTTTTATTTTCGGCAGCCGATCAGCCGGTTGTTTTCGAATCCACCGAATAAATGACGCAATGCGTTCATCATGTTGTAACCGCTCGATCGTATATAGCCGATTCGCTAATTCCTCGTTCGTATATAACGCATGAATTTGCTTATGGCAAGGAAGGCATAGTTTTGCCGTTTCTGTTCCGCCATACTCTTTTGGCGTTAAATGATGAGCGGTTAACACAACATCGTCTCTCTCGCAAAGTTCACACATCCCTTTCATCGCTCGCCCCCTTTACATCACTTCAAGGTGAACCGTCGTTCCCTTTCCAGACGGTTCTGCCGGTTTCACAATGAGCCGTTTCGGCATGCGCGCATGCAACTCTTGAACGTGGCTAATAACCCCGATCGCCATATGTTCTCCTCGCAATCGTTCTAATGCGGTCATGACGACATCTAACAACTCTTGGTCAAGCGTGCCGAATCCTTCATCTAAAAAGAAAAATTGCAACGGATATTCCCCGCGCAGCTGAATTTGTGCCGATAGCGCTAACGCTAACGATAAAGATGTTAAAAACGTTTCGCCTCCCGATAATGTCGTCACCGGACGACGTACACCACCGTTTGCATCGTCACGAATGACAAAACCACCTTCGGAATCTAGCTCAATCGCATAACGCTGTCTCGTTAATTCCCCAAGCCGTTCCGATGCATAGCGCGTCACATGAACGAGCTGTTCTTCCGCAATAAATTCAACGAAGCTATTTCCGCGCAACACCTTTTGTAACTCCTCGTACTGACCGACGAGCTTTTCTAGTTGCATTCTTTCTTGTTGCAATTGTTCAAAGCGCGCATGTTTCGCTTCTAAATCAGCGACGATCGCTTCAAGTGAACCGAGTTGCCGCATATGTTCGTCCACTTGTTCCTTCATTTGTTCATACGTGCGCATCGTTTCTTCCCATTGTTGTTTCGTCATAACAGCGCCACGCATCATCCCATTTAATCGCTCCCATTCATTTTGCAGCTTCATCAGTTCATCTTTATATTGTTGAATGTCATGAGCGATTTGTTGTTTCGTTCGTTCATCTAAGCGGGACGCAAGCACATCATTCACCGTTTTCAAAGTGCTTTTTTTGAATTGTTCTGCCAACATTCGTTCCGCTTCTTGTTTTCGTCTCTCTCCTTCTTGTAAAGCGACATCTGCGGCTTGTTTGTCCGCTTGCAACGTGTGCAATTGTTGTTGTAATGACGTCCACCGTTCATACACCTCTTCTTCTTCCCGCTTGACACGTTGCAACGTTTCCTCTATACGAATGAGCTGTTGTTTTACAGACTCCTCATCTATTCCTTCTGGCAGCGTTTGTTTATATTGTTCGTATTGTTGCTTTTGCATATTCCATTCGGTCGTCCATTCTGCTTTTTGTTTCATGACCTCTTGATACGTTTCTTTCCATCGCTCTAATTCCGCTCGTTTATCATCTAGTACCGTCACGCTTTTTTCAATGCGCTGTTGCAACTGTTGAGCTTCCCGTTCGCGCTCACGCAGACGAGAAACGATGTTATCGACTTGTTCAAACGATACATCTGGATACGCCTCATGCCACATCTTTTTTTCTTGTTCGATGCGCTTGCGTCGCTCTGCACATTTTTTCTCTAATTCAGCTATTTGTTGACGAACGGTTTCCATTTGATATGCATATTGTTTCTCTTTTTGTTTTTGCTCGTTCCATTTTTCGATATAGCGATACATCCGATCGCGGCATGCGATATAATCTTGTTGCAACGCCTTCCCTTCCGTTTCGATTTCTTTTAAAGAAGAAAGCGGTGCTTCTTCCACTTCTCGCTTCACTTTTTCCGCATCGACGCGTTGTGGCAAAGGATGGCGCGCCATCATTTCAGACAACTGTTCGACTTGCATTTTTATTTGCTGTATCGCCACAACGAGTTGTTCTCCGATTTGAATAGAACGGTCGATCCGTTCGAGCGCTTCTTCATCGGGCGTCACTTGTTGTCTTTTCGCCCGATTTGGATGATGCGTTGAACCACAAACCGGACAAGCTTCCCCATCGCGCAAGCGTTCAGCTAACGTAGCCGCTAAATCATGTAGACGTGCCGCTTCCGCTTGCTTTTTTTCCTCTTTCCATTGATAGACGAGCACCATCGCTTGCTTTTCCCGCTCACAGACGCGATGATACAACCGTTCTACATGACGAAACTCCTCAGCTAGACGTGCTTCAAGTTGTTTCATTTGTTTCATTTCTCGTTCATACGTTTGTTTCATCGCTTCATATGTTTTCAGTTTTTCTTCTTTTTCCTTTTCGATTTCTTCAAGCGCTTGTAGCTGCAATTGAATGTGGTTCTTTTTTTCAGCCGCTTGCTCCAAACGCTCTTTTACATGCACGTCGACTTTTTTCTCTTCCCATTGTTTTTTTAATTCCGCTTGTTTTGCACTCCATGTTGTATATTCTTGCGTGCATGTGTCAACCATATGACGCGCTCGATGTTCTTTTTGCTCTATCTCTTGCAAACTCGCGCGTAGCTTTGCTTGTTGTTGTTCAAGCGACCGCATAAGCGCCAACGTTTGTAGCGCTTGTTTCAGCCGCTCTTGTTTTTGCAACGATTTCGGTTCTTCTTCGTTCTTTTTCGCGCGACATTGTTCATATTGTTTGCTTGCTTGTTCATACATCGTGCGCACTTGCTGTAATTGGGCATCTCGTTCCTTTGCTTGTTTTTTCCAATGTTCAACTTCTTTTTCGCTTCGTTCTAATTGTTCAATATACGGAGCAAGACGTTCAGCTTCTTTGCTTCGTTCATACGTCTGCTCAAGCTGTTTCATCCGTTCTTCTTGCTTTCTGCATTCATTCAGCTGTTGTTCTACTTTTTCTTTTTCGCATTGCCATTGCCATAATTGTTTTTCTTTTTCGTATCGTTCATGAATGTGACGCAACTCGTTTTTCGCTCTCTCTAGCGCCTCTTTTCTTTCTGTCAACGCTTGCTTTTGTTTTTCGACTTGTTCTTTCGAAGCATCGCCAAGCCCAGCTTGCTCCCCTTTAATCGCCTCTAACTTTGCGGACGCGTCTGCCAATTTATTTTTTAGTTTTTTATTTAATTCGTCGCCATATCGTTCAAGATGAAACAACCGCTGGAGCATTTGACGGCGCTCCGATCCTTTTAACGACAAAAATTCAGCAAACTTTCCTTGCGGCAAAACGACAGCTCTCGTAAAATCTTTCATTTCTAAACCGAGCAGCTGTTTTACTTGTTCATCAACAAAACGCGTCTTATCTGCGATGACGACGCGCTCGTTTCCTTCTTCGATAAAGCGGCTGAAGACAGAACGAATGCGCAGCGCATCCGCACGCTTAAACGAGCGTTCAACCGTATATCGCTTTACTCCTTCGGCATGTTGTAATTCAAATGTAAACGAAACGAACAGTTCATTTTCCGCATGGTTCATAATTCCGTTCGTCTGGTTCACCGCGCGTTCGACATTTCCGTATAACGCGAGCGTCATCGCATCTAAAATCGACGACTTTCCGCTTCCTGTCGGACCGAAAATGCCAAACAATCCACCTTCGCATAGCCGTTCAAAATCAATCGTTTCCTTTTGGCGAAAACTATGCAACCCTGCAATCGTTAAACGAATCGGCTTCATCGTTCATCCTCCTCAGCAACGAGCTGCAAAAATAGTTGAACGAGCTCTTCAGACGGCTTTCCTCCGCCTGTTTGCCGTTCATAAAAACGCGTAAACAAAGTTTCAATCGGGACATCGGTGCGCACTTCACGCACGACATCGTCCTTCTTCAAGTAATTCGGGCGAATATGAACAAATCCGTCATACAATTTGCGCAACCGATGTGTTTCTTCTAACGTTAACGATTGCTCGACATCAATTTCTAAATCAATCCACGCCCCGCGATCGCGCCCTTCCTCAATCCAACGATACACTTGCGCTAACCCTTCTGTCGCTTTCCATTTAACGAGCGGACGCCCTTTGGAAAGCCAACATTCTGAAATGACAGGAGCACAGCGTGGCTGCACGTCTACAATCGTCACCGACTTGCTGTATCCTGATTCAGAAAAACTGTAAGCGAGCGGTGAGCCGGAATAGCGCGCTGGCATCACCGCATGTTTCACATCTTGAGGACGGTGCAAATGACCGAGTGCGACATATTGCGCACGCTGAGGGAAGCTTGCTGGCGACACCGTATACGCTCCGCCGAGCTCAATCGGGCGCTCGGAGTCGCACGTTGCCCCCCCAGCGACATACAAATGGCTCATTGCAATATTGACGGCATCTTCTTGAAACGATTCGTTCATTTTCGCAAAAATGGCGCGAATGCGCTCATCATATCGTGCGCGCAACAACGTTTCATCGCATTTATCGGAAAGCAATTCGTTCAAGCGCGACTCTGACGGATACGGAAGCGCAGCAACGATTAATGTTTCATCAGTTGATGGAACGTACAAGCGTTGCACATCATCCGTCGGAAACCCTAACAACGTAATCGCATGTTGCGCTGCAATCGGAGCAGCGGCACTTAAACGACCCGGATGATCGTGGTTTCCCGCGATGACAACAACGTGACGTTTTCCGTGATCGCTCAAACGTGAAAGCGATTCATAAAAAAGCTTTTCCGCATCGGCAGACGGATTGACTGTATCAAACGCATCGCCAGCAAGCAATACGACATCGATGTTTTCCTTTTGTACGATTTCTACTATTTCATCGATCACCGCTTCTTGCTCGCTCAAGCGGCTTCGCCCTTCAAGCGTTTTCCCTAAATGCCAATCAGCCGTATGCAAAATACGCAAATTAATCGCCTCCCATCGCTACAAGTAGCGCACCGTCAAAAGCGTACACGTACGTTTCGGTTACTTTCTTTTTCCAAATTGCTTCAATCGCCTCACGATATAAAGCCAATTGCCCTTCATATCGTCGCTTTAGTTGTTGTTGCGGGTCATTCATCCACGATACGCGATCTGTTTTATAGTCGATTAAAACGAGCCCGTATTCATCTTCAAATACGCAGTCAATGACTCCTTGAACGATCACCGTTTCTCCCTCCATCTCCTGCGCCAAATAAAACGGCACTTCCCGTTCAAGCCGCTTCGCACGTTGCATTCGCTTGCCGATCGGAGTGTGAAAAAAGGCGACGATGCTTTCTATATCGACCGCTTTCGCCTGCTCTTCTGTGAGCCATTCTCCGTTTATCATGCGCGCGATTTGCTCCTGCACCGAACGAACGGTCACTTCTTTTGTTACGTCAATATGTTGCATCACAAGATGCATAATCGTTCCTCGTTCCGCCGGTGTTATCGTTTTCGCTTGCAAAAAGCGCGGCCGTTCAACGATCTCTTTTCGAAACGGCTGTTCGGCATGTCCACCGTATATGTCGCGTTGCCGCTTTAACTCCGATACGCTTTGTTTCGCCCTTAACATCGTTGCGCCCGCATACGTATACGTCCAAGAAAGGCGGCGCTTGATTTCTTCTTCATATTCGCTTTTAATCGCCACAGGTTGCAGTTGTTGAATCGCTTCAACGATGTCACGATGCTCATTTGCTTGCTCGTCTTCTTGCTCAAGCGCATGCGCCGACACAACGTGCATCTCCCATAGCGATGTGTCGTGAAGCACCGTTTTCGACGGACAAATGCTTTGTGGATGGCGGATGAGAGCGTAACCGAGCCAATCCGCATAGCTTTTTGCCTTTTCGATGACATACGCAGGAAGTTCCCACGTGGATGTGTAAGTGACTTCTTGCCATTTTTTCTTTTCTGCCTCGATATCCTTTACCGTCGATACGATATATAACTTTTCTTTTGCACGCGTCAGCGCGACGTATAAAATGCGCATTTCTTCCGCAAGCATTTGCAGTTTCATTTTTTTCTTGATCGCTATCTGCGCGATCGTCGGATAGCTTGCCCGCCACGTCGGATGAACAAAGCGCATCCCTAATCCGAAATCTTTATCTAATATGTAGTCGCCGCGCAAATCTTTCGTATTAAATCGTTTTGCGGCACCCGCCAAAAAGACGATCGGGAACTCAAGCCCTTTACTTTTATGAATCGTCATCATGCGCACAACATCTTCTTGTTCTGTGAGCGAACGTGCCGCCCCAAAATCGTCTTCGCGCTCTTTTAGCCGTTCAATAAAACGTAAAAAGCGAAAAATGCCACGAAACGACGTTTTTTCATATTGTTTCGCGCGGTCATACAACGCGCGCAAATTCGCTTGCCGCTGTTTTCCTCCCGGCATTCCGCCGACGTAGTCGTAAAAGTTTGTATCACGATACAATTGCCAAATGAAGTCAGCAAGCGGTTTTTGTCTTGCCGCTGTACGCCACCCCGATAAATACGAGAGCCAACGTTTGACTTTTTCATAAAGCTCATCATCTTGTGACTGCTCGACAAAAGCAAGCAACGCCTCATAAAATGCCCCGTCTTTTTTCGCCAAACGAATGCGTGCCAATTCATTTTCGTCCAATCCAACAATGGGTGATCGAAGCACTGCTGCAAGCGGAATGTCTTGATACGGATTGTCAATCACTTTTAAAAGCGATAACATAATTGACACTTCTGTCGCTGAAAAGTAACCTGTCGACAACTCGGCATATACAGGAACATTTTGCTTCCGAAATTCTTCTAACATCGCTGAAGCAGACGACATCGAGCGACATAAAATGACGATGTCGCGATACATGAGACGCCGTTCTCCTTTTAAGCGACGGTCGTAAACGAAAAACGGCTCGGCAAGCAGTTGTTTGATTTTTTTCGCGATCCATCTCGCTTCAAGCTGAACGGCTGTCACATCTTCTTGTTCTTCTTCGTCGCTTTCTTCTTTTGCTTCATTAATCCACACACATTCGACTGGCACTTGTTTTTCCGGATAATCGCGCGCGCCAAAGCGAAGAGCCGCATCATCGTCATAACGCATGTCCCCGACCGTTTCCGTCATGAGTTGTCGAAAAATAAAGTTCGTTCCATCCAATATTTCTTTTCGGCTGCGAAAGTTTTTCGCTAAATCAATGCGCAATCCGCCCTCGCCGTCTTTCGTAAACCGATCATATTTTTGTAAAAAAAGCGACGGTTCCGCAAGACGAAAACCGTAAATCGATTGCTTCACATCGCCGACCATAAACAAATTGCCTGTCGCTTCATCGTCATGACATACGAGCCGTAAAATAGACTCTTGTACCATATTTGTATCTTGGTATTCGTCGACGAGCACTTCGGCAAATTGCGCCCGATAAGAAAGAGCCGCTTCCGACGGCTTGAACTCATGCTCCGCAGAACGATCGCGTAAAATGTGTAAACAATAATGTTCTAAGTCTGAAAAATCAACGATCCCTTTTTCATCTTTTTTCGCTTGCAATAGATCAGCAAACCGTTGCACCATTTGTACAATCGTAGCAACAGTCGGCTTCATCTCCCGCAAATGGCGCACGTATGTCGCCGGTTGAAACGAAAACAATTCTTCTGTTGCGCTGCTTATTTCTTTTTTCACTTGCTCGCGCAGTTTTTTTACCTCATCAATCAATCGCTCGTCATATGCCCCGTCTTTCGGCTTTCTTTTTGCCGTCGCAAACGATACGTTTTTCATCGTTTCATGTAGCTTTTGCCACGATTCAGCGCGCGCCTCTTTCAGCTTCGCAATAACTTGTTGGTCGCTAATGAGCGTTTCATACAAATAATCCGGTCCACCTGGCTCTTTCGTTTTTTGCAGCGCTTGCGCCAATCGTTGTTCCGCTGCCTCCAGCGCCAAATCAACCGCTTGAAAAAGGTAGTGGGCATACGGTAAATCGTCGATGCGTCCCCCTTCTTCGACATCGTACATATGAACGATTTGTTGCAACCATTCGTTCGGGTTTGGATGCGAACGGGAAAATTCATATAGCCGTAAAATAAGCGTTTGCAAATCCGCATCTGTCCGATCGCTCGTATATTTGTCAACAACAGCTAAAAACGCTCCATCGTTTTCCGCATAATATTGTTCAAATAACGTTTCTAACACTTCTTCTTTTAATAGCGCCATCTCCCCTTCATCCGCAATGCGAAACACCGGATCAATACCGATGATGTAATAATATTTGCGAATGACATCTAAACAAAATGAGTGAATGGTGGAAATGGACGCTTTTTGCAAAAGACTGAGTTGCCTGCGCAAATGAAGTGAGTGCGGTTCGTTTTCAAGCGCTCTCTCTAACGCTTCTCCGATGCGTTGGCGCATTTCTGCTGCTGCCGCATTCGTAAACGTCACAACAAGCAACCGATCGACATCGATCGGCCGCTCTTTATGCAATATTTTTTGAATGATGCGCTCAACAAGCACCGCGGTTTTTCCTGAACCTGCGGCGGCGGCAACAAGCGTATGCTGGCCTTCGGCATAAATCGCTTTCCATTGTTCATCCGTCCATTGACTTTCTCGTGGTTTTGGCGGAATCACACGATCACCCCTTTAACCATTCGTCTATATTTTTCGGTGTGAACACGCGATATTGTTCCGCATCGACCCCTTCGTCAAATTGGCACACATCGCGAAACTCACAATATTGACAAGCTGTTTTATTTTTTTGTTTGTAAGGTGCAATATGCGTCACACCGTCGATCATTTGTTCGCCTACATCGACGATCAGACGGCGGACATGTTGCCGCAACATCGTAAATTGTTGCTCAGTTAACACTTTCGAATGTTGCGCAAACGTTCCATTTTTATTTAAACGAACAGGAATAACGAGAGAGCTCGTTCCTGGCTCTACTTGTTCATCCATCAGCCGTACCGTTTGTTCATCTGCTAATACGTAGCCGCCCATTTTAAACTGTTCTAAAAACTTTTTCTCTAGCTCGTGTTCTTCAACCCATTCATTCAGTTTCATCGTCGGGTTATGAATCGGAAAGTACAACGCCCCTGCCGGAAACGCGGATGTGCCAACGAGCTTTTCCGCATACTCAAGCACGACATCTAAATACGCTAACATTTGTAACGCTAAACCGTAATATACTTCCGTTAAATCGAGCGTCTTTTGTTTTGATTTATAGTCAATAATGCGAAGAAGTACACCTTGTTCGCTCATCGCTTGATCGACGCGGTCAATGCGCCCGACAAACTGCAACACCGTCCCGTCCGATAATGTAAACGAAAGCGGCGGGAGCAACTCCCCTTCCCCGAACCCTAATTCAACGCCAATCGGTACAAATCCGCTTCTTTTTGCATGTTCGCTTAGTACGGTCGTCGCTTTCGCCATAATCGTCTGTAACTTTTTCTTCATATATCGATAACGGTGCGTGCTTAACAACACTTCTTGTTGAATGTATGGAGCTATTTGCTCGACCGCTTCATATGACAACTGTTCGCATTGTTGTTTTGATAATTCACTCCACGGTAGTTGTTCTTCCCGCAAGCGATTTGCGATCACTTTTAACGCTTCATGAAACAGCTGACCCATATCTGGCGCCTTCAATTGAAAGACCGTTCTTTCTTTTAAATTTAAACCGTGCCCAGCAAAATGAGCGAACGGACAACGGTTAAACGTCTCCATACGTGAAATGCTCGCTTTCACTTTTTTTCCATATAACTCTTTCGCCAACTGTTTACGTAACTGTTTCGCTCGATTTTCGTAAAATAACGCCCGCACAACGACCGCGATTCGTTCTTTCCATTGCTCATGTTGCACGTAGGCGTTGTATACATCCCACCACATCGGAGCGATGGTGTATTGTCGCTTCCACGCTTCAAGTTGCTGCACTAACGAACCGAGCGTGGCGATATCGTTTGTCATATATGACAATTGTTCGTGAGGCGGAAGGAAAAATGGATCGGCCCCCCATTGCATTTTTTTCACATGCGGAAACATATCTGTTAACCGTTTGATAAACATCGATGGCAACAACGTTTTTTCTTGCTCATCAGCTAGCGCATACGTAACATATAAACGCTCAGACGGGCTAACGAGCGCCAAATAAAGCAAAAACGGCTCATCAAGCAATCGATCGCGGCTCGCTGGGGCAACGCGTACGGAATAATGATGCAACAATTCGCGATCCGCCTCCGACAACATGCCGTCATCGTTTTTGCGCATCGGAATAATTCCTTCGTTCACCCCGACAAGAAACGTACAGCGAATGTTTGAAAGGCGGGAACGATCAAAATGAGCAATTAATACTTGGTCGGTTGCCGGTGGCACGAGAGAAAACTGCAAACTTTCTAATCCCGTTTCAATAATGGTGAAAAACGTTTCGATTGAAAGAGATTCATCGCCTAATATTTCCACATATTCATCAAGCAAATGAATAAACGCTTGCCATACTTGCTCATGATGACGCATAGCGGACAAGTCGCCTCTCTCTTCCGCTTCATCGCGCCATCGTTGCAGCTTTTGCGGAATGTGAAGTTGTTCCGCGTATGCATATAGCGCTTCGCATTGTTCACGCCCTGTCTTTGCTTGTTTTAACCGCTTTTGTAAAAACAACAACGGAGAAATAACAAGCATGCGCCATTCATTTAGTTGTTGTTCGTATCGTTTTTCTTCATCTGTTTGTGGCACATGGATCCCTTCGAGCCCTTTATACTTGCGATACGTCCAACGTTCTGTCCATTTGTCTCCTTGTACGCCCGAAGCGAGCACGTAGTTTTCAAGTTGATCGATCGCCATGCGCATCTCATGTATCGGCGCGTCAAGCGGAAAAAACAAGTCGGTTTTCGCAGCACGAAATACCGCTTCATAACGAAAGTTCGTCCGTACCGCTTCGATGCTTGCGCGTAAACATTCAACGAACGGATGATCAAGCATCGGTTCTTTTTCATCAATAAAATACGGAATGCGATAATCTGCAAATACCGTCTTTAACACATCGCGATAGTCTGAAACGTTGCGAATGAGCAAAGCGATGTCACGATAGCGATATCCTTCATCTCGCACAAGCCCAATGATTTCACGAGCAATGCCTTCCATTTCTGCTCGGCGAGTGGTCGCCTCTCCAATGACAATCGCTTCCGTTTGTTTTGGCCATACGCATACAGGACGATCATCGTAATGTGCTTCAAGATGGCGAAGTTCTCCATGTTTGTGGCGGACGTTTTCATGAAGCTGTTCCACTTTTTCAATCGCCACTCCATTTTGTAACGCCATTTCGCGCAGTTGGGCATACGTTCGCCACGTGCTGCGAAATACGTGCAAATCGTTTGGCAGTTGTTCGTGCGGAGCGTCTAACGTAAGCGCAACGGTCACATGTGGGCAATGAATAAACAACTGTTCAATCACCATATATTCTTGCGGCGTAAATTCATGAAAGCCATCCATGTAAATGCGCGCACGTTCCATATAGGAAGAATGGCGAATTTTTTCCGCAAGCAGGCGCAAATAATCTTCTGAATCGACATAATGATGCGCCATCTGTTGTTCAAATTGCTCAAAAATCATCGCTGTATCTTTTAATTTATCAGCGAGTACCATTTCGTTTGCGGTCGCATGACGGCGCAGCTGCTCTTCCGTTTGTTTTAACGTCGCTGGCGTCACACAATACCGTTTATATTCTGTCAACATTTGTTCAAGTTGTTCAATAAAGCCACGTTTATCCGCCGCTTTCCGAAACAACGTTAACTGCTCTTTTTGCTGTTCAACAATTTTCCTTAGCAACATATGTACGCCTGTTTGCGTTAAATGATGGCGGCTCATGCCTCCTGTCTCTTGCAAGACGCGCCAAGCGAGGCGGGTGAAACTAAACACTTGTGCGCGAATCATCCCTTTCATGTTTGCATTCATGAGGGCATATTCCGATTGAAACGTCATTTGTTCAGGAACGAGATAAATAATCGGATCGCCATCGGGTTCATGCGCAAGTTGTTCGATTATTTCCGTTAAACACATCGTCGTTTTTCCGCTTCCCGACCGCCCGATCATAAAGCGTACAGACATATCGTTCATCCTTTCTTATTTTCCATCGTGCAATGCAAAACGTTGCTCCACTTTTTTTCCGACGTACCAAAGAAGAAAAATAGCGGCTGCGACAAATACGGTGCGCATCGGTTGACGAATTAAAGCGACAACGTCATAGCCGATAAAACTAATCGTAAACACCATCACCATTTTTCCGAGCAACACAGCAAGCATATATTGCTGCATCGCAATACCTGATAATCCTGCTACGACATTTACTGCTGCAGATGGTGTAAATGGGAAACAAAGCAGTAAAAAGAGTGGTCCAAAGCCGCGACGCTCAATCCAATGCATCATGCGGCGAATGGTCGGATGGCGATGTAAAAAAGAGAAAAATCGTTGTCTTCCGATTTTTCGAACGAGAAAAAAGACGAGTAGTGAGCCTGTGCTCGTTCCAATCCATGAGATGAAAAAACCTTTCCAAAGACCGAATGCCGCTGCGTTTGCCATGACAAAAACGAAAAGCGGCAAAAACGGTAAAAACGCCTCTGCCATCGGCAAGACGATGCCCGGAATCACGCCAAATGAACGATATTCCGCTAACATGTTAAGCATATGTTTGATCGTAAACCATTGTTTTAATTCCTCTAAACTCATACAGTAACCCCTTTGCTGCGTGCTCATATTTATATTGTACAAGTTTAGAGGAAAAGAGAAAACTACTATGACAATTCCCTTTCGCGCAAATATAACAAATACATCATTTTTCGTTCGCGCGCTTCGATTCGTTCGCTCATCTTTGTTCGCAACTGAGCTGTGCGATGTAATTGGTTCACAAATGAATGGTGGGAAATACATAACTCGACGCTCGTCCCGTTTGAAAAAGTAATGCGTGTTTTTCCAACTTGAACATGCTCATGATGACGAATATGTAAATGCGATAGCCATATACATTGAGGATTCGTTGGGGAGATCGTTGGAAAAAAGAAAATTTCGTTCGTTGGTTCGACTGCAATAGGTGCTTTATGCGAAGTGCCAATAATATGTTTCGATCCATCTTTTCTTCCTCTTAAACTGGCACCATAGTACAAACAACTTTGTTCAATAATGTCCATCGGACTTTGTTTCACAATAATTTCTCCATCTTCCTCTAACACTTTCGTCCATAAATGTTTGTCATAAAAAAACGGAAAAAGCCCCATCGTATAGCGTGTTAAATGTAGATGCTCGACGACGAGCATATCGCTCCCTCCCTTATATACACATTTCGACAATATTATACCATAAACAACCGAAAAAATCCCCTCGTTTTTTCGAGGGGATGTCATTTTACGCATTTGTAAATTGTTCTTCTTCTGTTGAGCCTTTTAAAGCGACAGTTGATGCTTGACCGCCTGTAATGACGAGCGATACTTCATCAAAGTAGCCTGTTCCGACTTCACGTTGATGGCGTGTTGCTGTGTAGCCGTATTTTTCTGCCTCAAACTCTGCTTGTTGCAATTCGGAGTAAGCAGCCATGCCGCGATCGCGATAACCGTGTGCTAACATAAACATGCTGTAGTTGAGGGCATGGAAGCCAGCCAATGTAACGAACTGGAACTTGTAGCCCATTTTCCCGAGCTCCACTTGGAAGTTCGCAATCGTTTCATCATCCAACTTTTTCTTCCAGTTGAATGAAGGTGAGCAGTTGTACGCAAGCAATTTACCTGGGAATTTTTCATGAATCGCTTCCGCAAAACGACGCGCCTCTTCTAAGTTCGGTTCGCTCGTCTCGCACCAAATTAAATCAGCATACGGCGCATACGCCAATCCGCGCGCAATTGCTTGATCTAAACCAGCACGCGTCCGGAAAAACCCTTCTGGTGTCCGCTCGCCTGTAATAAACTCTTGGTCGCGCGGATCGATGTCGCTTGTAATTAAATCCGCTGCGTTTGCATCTGTGCGCGCAATTAATACCGTCGGCACACCCATGACATCTGCCGCAAGCCGCGCCGCAATTAAGTTGCGAATCGCTGTTTGCGTCGGAAGCAACACTTTTCCACCCAAATGGCCGCACTTTTTCTCAGAAGACAATTGGTCTTCAAAATGTACGCCCGCTGCTCCTGCTTCAATCATCGCTTTCATTAATTCAAATACGTTCAACTGGCCGCCAAACCCAGCTTCCGCATCGGCTACGATCGGCAAGAAATAATCGATATCTTCTTTTCCTTCAACATATTGAATTTGATCGGCGCGTTGAAGCGCTTGGTTAATGCGTTTTACAACGTGCGGTACGCTATTTGCCGGATATAAGCTTTGGTCTGGATACATATGCCCAGCTAAGTTCGCATCCGCTGCAACTTGCCATCCGCTTAAATAAATCGCTTTTAAGCCTGCTTTCGCTTGTTGTACCGCTTGGTTTCCTGTTAATGCTCCGAGCGCATGAACGTAATCTTCTGTATTTAATAAATGCCAAAGCTTCTCTGCCCCACGACGCGCAAGCGTATATTCAATATCGAGCGAACCGCGCAATTTAATGACATCTGCTGCGCTGTACGGGCGCGTAATTCCTTTCCACCGTTCATCTAATTGCCAACTTTCTTCTAATTGTTTCACACGTTCTTCGAATGTTGCCATTTCCTTCTCCCCCTTAATTTTTTTATCGTAACCCCTCTGTTTCCGTACAAAAGACCCCCAAATGATTGTGATGCTCTTTTCTCTATGTACGAGCTGTTATTTGTTTCACCCCTTTTGTTATAATACACAATTTCCCTTTGACACCCTTATTATATAACACAATTTTCAGAAAAGAAAGTATTTTTATGAATTTTTTTCAAAAAAATATGTTTACTGCTGTTCCAAAAAAATAATTCGTTCTAAAATCGTTGGATGGCCGTAACGAAATAGTTTGACGAGATACGGTGGATGTACTTGACTTAAACTCGAACGCGTCAATTGTTGAAACGTCGAAATTGCCGCCTCTTTATTTTTCGTTAACTCAATCGCATATTTGTCTGCCGCATGTTCTTCATAGCGGGAAATCGCATTCATTGCAGGGCTCGCTGCAAAACTTAATAGCGAAATGAGAAGTAAAAAAACAGGTAAGGAAGAAAGGTCGTTCCATTTTTTTATTCGGAAAAGTGTGCCAAACCGCTCAACTGTCCGCTTCATCCATCGATTTGTCAACAACAGTCCGATCCATGTCACCGCAATATATAAACCAATCCCCCAATACATATGCTTCATCACATAATGCGCCATCTCATGCGCCATAATAAATAAAATTTCATCTTCGCTTAACCGCTCCAATGTCGTATCCCATAACACGATGCGTGAGTTGCTGCCGATGCCTGTGACATACGCGTTTAGCGCGTTCGTTTTTTCCGACATATTCACTTCAAATACGTGTTCTGCAGGGATGTTAGCCTTTTCTGCTAACGCTAAAATTTTTGCTTCTAACTGTTTGTTTTTTAAAGGATAAAAATCGTTATAAAGCGGATCAATAAAAATAGGTTGAATAAACGTTAAAAAAAGCGTAAACGGAATCGAACAAAGCCATGCGTACACCCACCATCGTTTTTCAAATTTTTTCATAAGCATATATAACACGTAAACGATGACAACCATGATGGCGTAATTTACCCAAAAATCAATAAGTTCATCGCGCATCCAACTTGAAAACGTTTGTGTAGAAATGTGATACATTTTCGCCACGTAATAGCTTATATAGCTAAGCGGAAACGTGACGACTTGTACGAGAAGCGATAGCCAGAATACGTAAATGGCCGTTTGCATAAACTGACGCTTCGTCGCCGCTTCCGCCCATTGCTGAAATCGTGCCGACAAGCCAAACAGCAACACAAATATATAAATGACCCACTCATACGGAATAGATAAAAAGAATAAAAAGTTTTTTACTTCGGAAAACTGTTCAGCAAGCATCAGTTCTTTTTTCGTTAAAAACGTCGCCGGATCTGCGCTCGTTCCTTTATATTGTGCTGGAATGGATGAGTCTGTCCATTGAAATAAGTAAAATGCAAAAAACAGCGCATATATCGCATACAAAAACAACGTCCAAAAAGCTATTTTTCTCATTTTCCTTCCCCCTTGTCCATCGTTACTACTAGTTTAGTTTCTCATTCGCCATTTAGAACAACGAAAAAATTCAAATAATTGTCACGTCCCGTTCTCCTCATTGGCACGTTGATTATGTATGATGAAAGTGGGAGGGATATACGTTGAAAAAACTATACATTGGCTTTTTTAGCTTGCTTGCCATTTGTATCGGCATTGGGATGTTTTATTTTTCTTTTTACCGACAAGATAAAATGGAGTTTCCAAAAGACGTGACGATGGAAACCGCATGGGGAAAACCGTATTCATTTCGTAACATGGAACCGAAAGTGCGCCTATTAGAGTTCATGTACACAAACTGTCCAGACATTTGTCCAAGTACGTCATTTCAAATGAAACAGTTAAAAGAACGGCTGGAAAAAGACGGTTTGTTTAAAAACAAAGTTGAATTTATTACGATCACCATTGATCCAACACGCGACACAAAACAAGTGATGCAAACGTATGCGAACATGTTCGGAGTGGAAAGCGATGACGAAGGATGGATTTTTTTACGAGGAAGTGAAGAAGATACGAAAAAAGTGGCAGATGCCTTCGACTTCTTATATCGCGACCCTGGAAACGGCATGCTGATTCATACGACGCTCACATACTTTTTAGACGAAAACAACCGCGTCATCGCCACATTCGGCATGGGCGAAAAAGGTTTCGATAAAGAGAAAGTATATAAAGAAATTGTAAAAGAGGCGAAGTAGCCTCTTTTTTTCATTGAAAAATCAACATCTTTCGACAATAATAGACATATATTCTATTTTTCTATGTAAAAGGAGGGACGGAAGAAGTGGAAGAAAAAATACGCTTGCCACATGCTCCTTTCTCAAATGAACAGTTGCTATTTCATATGATGGATCAATTGTTCGATATCGTTTTTTTAATGAAAGTCGAAAAGGGACCGCGGTTTCGCTACGTGCGCGTCAGTCCGACAGCCCTCCATCTAGCGAGTTTAAGCGAAGAAGATATGGGGAAATATATTGAGGATGTGTATGATGAACATGTCGCAAATCTCTTAACCTTTCAATATATGAAAGTATGCAAAACAAAATCTCTCGTCTCCTTTCGTGCTCGGATGAACGTAAAAGATGGCATACGTTTTGCAGAATCTACGTTAATTCCTCTTTTGAACGAAAAAAATGAAGTATCATATATTGTCGCATGTACGCGTGAAATTACCGATATGCTAAAAAAAGAAGAACAGCTAGAAGAAGCACAACAACTAATTGACTCTTTATTTACTCACTCGCAAGAAGCTTTTATTTTATTTGACTTATTCGGGCATATTATTCGCGCCAACGAAGAAACAGAACGTTTATTCGGATTGGAACAAAAAGACATTGTCGGGAAAACGCTTTTCGACGTCATTCCTGTATATAAAGAAAATATCGATCAAACGTTACAACGATTAAGCGAAGGAAAACCGTTACATGCCATTCGCCTAACAATGAAAACGAAAAACGGTGAGACGATATACGTTTCTGTAAACGCATCTCCTTTATTCAACAAAGACGGAAACATTATTGCAGGCTTTGCTAGCCTTTTAAATATTACCGATCTCATCCAAACGCAACAACAGTTACAAGAAAGCGAAAAATTACACCGTCACATCGTGGAAACCTTTCCAGAGGCGATTATGATTTGTACAGATCAACAAGTAACGTATGCGAATACAGTCGCCCTCCGTATGTTCAAAGCATCAACGATTGAAGACGTACGAAACAAACCAGTCCAACAATTGATTCATACCGTCCCGGAGCCAACCATCACAGCAATCGACGGCGAAACAATCCCTGTACAAATCGACATCCTCCCGTTCCCGTACGAAACAAACAGGACTGAACTGATGATCATTAAACCGAAAAAACCGATCGTTGTACACGAAAAAGAAAAAGTATATATAGATCGAACGGAGTTTATGGAAAAGCTAACCGATCTTCTTTTTACGCATGAAGGCGTCGCCGTTCTGTTAGTTGATATACATCAATTTAAATTTATCAATAGCTTTCTCGGCTATGAAAACGGTGACGAGCTATTAAAACAAGTAAGCATGCGCCTGCACAACTCGATGAGTCGAAAAGCGATTTGGACACGAATCATCGGCGATCAATTCGCAATTGCCCTTTCGTATGAAAGACAAGAAGAAGTAAAGCGGTTCGCTAACATGATAAATGAGGCGCTCATCGAGCCATATCCGATTGCACAACAACAAATTCGCATTGGCATTCATATTGGAATAAGCTACGCATACGATGCAAAATTATGTGCGAAAACGCTACTTAACAATGCAGAAAAAGCGTTATATTTTGCGAAAATGGAAGGAACAAACGTCGTGAAATCGTACGAAGCGCATATGTCGAACGCTTTCACCCGAAAAATCCAGCTTGAAAACGCCCTTCCGCTCGCAGTAGAAAACAACGAGCTCTTTTTGCTCTACCAGCCGAAAGTCAATGTCCACACCCGTTCATGTAACGTCGAAGCACTCGTCCGTTGGAAACATCCTCAGTTCGGGCTTGTCAGCCCGGCTGAATTCATTCCGATGGCGGAAGAAACGAACGCCATTTATGACATCGGAAAATGGGTGTTGCGTCAAGCGTGTCGTGATTTTGCGTTCTTACGCAAAAATACAACACAATGCACGAAAATCGCGGTCAATTTATCAGCAAAACAATTGCTAGACGAACAACTAGTTGAAGATATTCAACATATTTTACAAGAAGAAGGTTGCGATGCCACTTGTTTTATATTTGAAATTACGGAAACGACGATTATTAAAAATCCTGAACATGCGGTAAAAACATTGGAACGTTTAAAACAGCTCGGTTTTTCGATTGCCGTAGACGACTTTGGCGTCAGCTACTCGTCGCTTGAATATTTAAATCGCTTCCCGATCGATGAAGTGAAAATTGACCGCTCGTTCGTTCAAAACATAATAAACAATGAAAAAAGCAAAGAAATTGTGAGCGCCATTATTTCGCTTGCGCATAATTTACAGCTAACGGTTACCGCCGAAGGAGTCGAAACAAAAGAACAAGCGCAGTTTTTAGTTGAAAAACAGTGCGAACAATTACAAGGATTTTATTTTAGCCGCCCGGTTTCGCTCGAACAGCTCCCAAGCACGATCGCATCATTACAAAACATGATGAAATCCCCGATGTAACTCGGGGATTTTTTATACAAGCACAGCGCGGTCGCTCGCGAACTGACTGCCACGAATACGTTGAAATTCTTGAAGAAGAGAGGAAACAGTTAGCTTTTTCTTCTCATCCCCACTTGCTTCGAAAATGATTTGTCCTCCGTCCATCATAATTAAACGATTACCTAATTGGACAGCTTGTTCCATATTGTGTGTCACCATTAACGTCGTCAGGCGATTTGTTTCAACAATTTGTTTCGTTAAGTCTGTAATTAGCTTTGCGCGCGCAGGGTCTAACGCCGCGGTATGTTCATCGAGAAGGAGCACATGCGGCTTCGTAAACGTCGCCATTAAAAGCGACAACGCTTGCCGCTCCCCGCCGGATAACAAGCCGACTTTCGCATGGAGACGGTTTTCTAATCCGAGCTGAAGCGTCGCGAGCGTTTCTTTAAAAAATTCGCGCCGCTTTTTCGTTACACCGAAACGAAGAGTTCGCTTTACCGTTCGGTTATAAGCGATCGCTAAATTTTCTTCAATCGTCATATTTGGTGCTGTCCCTGCCATCGGATCTTGAAAGACGCGACCGATATAACGCGCTCGATCATGTTCACTCATCGTCGTCACATCTTTCCCGTCAATCACAACTTCTCCTGTATCTGGAGCCAATCTTCCTGAAATAATGTTCATCAACGTCGATTTCCCCGCTCCGTTGCTGCCGATAATCGTTACAAAATCGCCCGGCTGAAGCGAAAGTTCGACATGTTTTAACGCCACTTTTTCATCGAGCGTTCCTTCGTTAAACACTTTCGTAATCTGCTTGAGTTGAAGCAACAGCTGCACCCCGCTTTCTCGCTTTCCGCTGTTTTTCGGCACGCGCCGCTACCATTTGCGGAACGACGAGCGCTAAAATGACAATCATCGCTGTAATGAGCTTCACATCGCCTGTCTCTAAAAATTGGACGCGCAACGCAAGCGTGATGACGATGCGATATACAATGGCTCCGAAAATCACCGCAAGCGTCGCCCGCATAATCGTTTTCGCCCCAAATAACGCTTCTCCGATAATGACCGACGCTAAACCGATGACAATCATGCCGATCCCCATGCCGATATCGCTAAAGCCGCTATATTGCGAAATCAATGCGCCTGAAAACGCGACGAGCGCGTTTGACAAGCCGAGGCCGATCATCGTTAAACGGTCGGTGTTGCCTGAAAAACTAGCAATCATTTTTTTATTATCTCCGACGGCACGAAGCGCCAAACCGACTTCCGTTTTTAAAAATAAGTCAATGATGACTTTCACTACAGCGACTAAAAACATCCCGAAAACGATAATCGCCCACGTTTTCGGAACGAAAGGAAATATCGTTGCCAACGCTTGATCGAAACGTTGAAATGCTTTCGTAATGATCGTCATGACCGTTTCTTGTTGTAAAAGTGGGACGTTCGGTTTATCCATAATGCGCAAGTTAATCGAATATAAAGCGATCATCATTAAAATCCCTGATAATAAAGGATTAATTTTTCCCTTCGTATGCAAAAGGCCTGTCGCACATCCGGCGAAAAAGCCAGCGCCAAGCGCCGCAAGCGAAGCAATAAACGGATTGACGCCGCCGACGATGAGGACGGAAGCGACTGCCGCCCCCGTCACAAAACTTCCGTCCACCGTCAAATCAGGAAAATCTAAAACGCGAAACGATATATACACCCCAAGCGCCATAAGCGCGTATAACAACCCTGCTTCCACTGAGCTAAACAATGCTGTAATCATACGGATCCATCCTTTGTTTTATTCAATAAATTCCGCCATGCTATCCCATTCACTACGCCATTCGACACCCATCTCTTTTGCTGCTTTTTTATTAATGACAAGCTTCAATTTTTGCGGATATTGTACAGGAAGTTCAGACGGCTTTTTCTTCCCCTCTAAAATGTCCGCTGCCATGACGCCTGCTTCATAGCCAATATCGTAGTAGTCAAAACCGTACGCCGCGAAACCGCCACGTTTCACTGAATCTAACTCACCGACAAAAAGCGGTACATCTTGATCGTTCGCGACTTGAATGACCGACTCAAGCGCTGAAACGACCGTATTGTCTGTAATGACGTAAAAACAATCGACTTTGCCAACTAACGATTCCGCCGCTTGTTTCACTTCCGCCGATGTCGATACCGAAACAGGTACGATCGTTAAGTCCGTCCCTTCCATCGCTTTTTTCACCGCATCTATTTGAGCAACAGAGTTTTGCTCGCCCGCGTTGTAAATCATGCCGACGCGATTTCCATTAACGAATTGATCAATAAATTGCACCGTTTTCGGAATGGCATCTGGATGCGTATCCGTTGTCCCTGTCACATTTCCACCTGGATTTTCCATCGATTGTACAAGCTTCGCTCCAACCGGATCTGTCACAGACGTAAAGACGATCGGAATATCTTTTGTTGCATTTAATGCACCAAGCGCGCTCGGTGTCGAATTAGCGAAGATTAAATCGACGCCATCCGCAACAAAGTTGTTGGCAATCGTTTGATTATTGTTCATATCCCCTTGTGCAATTTGCACATCGTATTCGACTTTTAACCCTTTCTCTTCAAGCGCCTTTTTAAATCCGTTAAATGCCGCATCGAGCGACGGATGTTCAACAATTTGCGTCACACCGATTTTATATGTTTTCTCCTCGTTCTTTTCTGTTGTTGTTTTTTCTCCAGAGCATCCTGCTAGCACACTTCCTGCAAGCAACAACGCACCACACGTTTTTAACCACTTCATTCGTATCCCCCTCACTTTTTCGCTGTTTCGCTTTTATGCGTTAAATTATACAAATATATTTTCTAAATATCAAGTCAATTCTAAAAAATAAATAAAAAAACGGTGCTTACATCGCACCGCTTTGAGAGATGACTTGTTCTTTTAATGCACGTCTTAAAATTTTTCCTGTCGTATTTTTTGGCAATTCCTCTAAAAATTCAATCGAACTTGGCACTTTATACTTCGCTAAATGCTCGCTACAATAAGCGATTAACTGTTGTTCTGTCAACTGTTGATTTTTGCTCACAACATAACATTTTACCGCCTCTCCAAAATTCGGGTCTGGCACGCCGATGACTGCCGCTTCCACGACATCTGGATGGCTGTAAAGCACTTCTTCGACTTCACGCGGATATACGTTATATCCCCCGACAATAATCATATCTTTTTTCCGATCAACGATGTAAAAATACCCTTCTTCATCCATTTTCGCTAAGTCACCTGTATATAGCCAACCATCACGAATCGTATGCGCTGTTTCTTCTGGCATTTTATAATATCCTTTCATCACATTCGGACCGCGCACGATCAGTTCTCCGACTTCACCAACAGGCACTTCTTCTCCTAATTCATTGACGATTTTATTTTCAACATTCATGATGCTCGTTCCGATCGAGCCCGGTTTACGCGGACGATCAAGCGGATTGAAACATGTAACTGGCGAAGCTTCTGACAGTCCATACCCTTCGGAAATGATAACTTGAAACTTTTTCTCGAAGTTTTTCAATAACGCAACAGGCATCGATGCTCCGCCTGAAATACATAGACGCATATGCGCAAAATCTTCCGCTTTTCCGTCTGGATATTGATATAAAAAGTTATACATCGTTGGCACACCCGCAAAAACGGTCGCCTTTTGTTCACGTGCCACTTTAAATACTTCTCCCGGGCTAAATTTCGGGAGGATAAGCACCGTTCCGCCATTCATGAGCGGGGCATTGAGCGCCACCGTCAAACAAAAGACATGAAACATCGGCAACGTCGCAATGACGCGGTCATCTTCGTTTATTTTTAAGTAATCTGCGACATCTTGGGCGTTGCTGTATAAATTTTTATGCGTCAACATCGCTCCTTTTGGCTTTCCAGTCGTTCCTGATGTATACAAAATGACCGCCACATCATCATCGTGAAGCTCTGGCCCGAAGAACGGCACATCACCTGTCGCCAGCACATTTGTAAACGATTTCATTTTTTCCGGCACGAAGATGCCATGTTCTTTCCCTTGCGGTGTTTCACAAATGATGATGTGCTCGACATTCGGTAAACGTCCGTCAAGCTTCATAAGCGTCGGAATGACAACATCAAGCGCAATGACAACTTTCACATCGCCGTTTGTTAAAATGTAATGAATTTCATCTGCCGTATAAATAGGGTTAATCGGAATCACCGTCGCCCCTGCACGCATCGCGCCATATAAACTGACGATAAAATAAGGTGAATTGCCTAACAATAGCGCCACATGATCCCCTTTGTTTACCCCAAGCTTGGCAAGTCCGCTGGCAAATTTCATTATGGCGCCGTTCAGTTCACCGTACGTTGCTGATGTTTGCTCGAACATATACGCCTGCTTATCTGGCTTTTGCGTAGCTATTTGCTGTAACCGTGAAACTAAATTCATTTTCCCCACCCCTTTAGTGAATGAATGATCATTCATTTTAAAATTAAAAAAATTCTAAATGTATTATATTTTAAAATAAAAAAACAGGCAAGCGAGACATATTGAATTTAAAAAAACGAGGCTTTGTCGCCCCGTATTAAAACGATATGGATCGCATTTGGCTATCTGTGGCGCGCAGCAATTCTCCCCACGTTCGGTAGCCGCGCATGCGAAATTGTTCCAACAGCTCAACGAATAAATACGCTGTCGTGAGCGCATCACCGATGGCGGAATGTCGTTCATACATGCGTGTGCCGAACGCCTGGGCATATCGCTCTAAATCGCGCATATCATATGACGGTGCAATAAAGCCGATTAAATCGAGCGTATCGATAAATGTCGGCTTCCGGAATTTCATCTTTTCTCTACGCAACTCATGCTTTATAACAAATAAATCAAACGAAATGTAGTGACCGACAAAACAGACGCTTCGTTTTTGCTGAACGAAATCAAAAAATTGTTGCAGCGCCTCAATCGCGATCGGTGCATTCTTTACTTTTTCTTCCGTAATATTCGTTAACTCTGTAATAACTTTTGGAATGTCACGACATGGATTGACGTACGTATGAAATATTTCATTTTCAAGCACCGTCGTCCCCTTCACTTGCACCGCGCCGATCTCAATTAAACGATCCGTTGTCGCTACATCAAAACCAGTCGTTTCTGTATCAAATACGGTAAAAACAATATCATCCATCGGCGTCGATAACGGGATGTTGTCGTTTAACTTATAGTCGATCGCCTTTCGTAAAAAAAACATCCCTATCCCCCCTAAAAATGAGAAAATAATTGCGCCTGCAGTTGCTTTAACGTTTTTAAGCTTAACATGAGTTCATCTTTTTCTCTTGTCGTCATCGTCGTAAACGATAAGACAGACGACGATTGTTTATTCGCTTTATAATGATTCCATTTATGACGGATGTAAATAGCTAGCACGTTTTCAGCCGCTTTTTGTACATCTTTCGCAAAAGCAGGAGACAACACTTGTTTCTCCTTTAGCTTCTCAATTCGTTCAAACGGCGTGCCAGATACGATCCCATGAATGAGCCCTAAAATTTGTATGCTATGATGGTACGGAAATAACACTTCTTTTTTCATATCGATTGTTTTTCGTTCAAGCCCGAAAATAGAGCGAATCGGACGATCGAGCGTCGGAATTTCATTTTGCTTTTCCATCTCCACAAGCCGAAAAAAGAAAATTTTTGCACGGCTTAACTGCTCACGAATTTGTTGTTCAAACGCACGATGCAAGTCGATATCCCCATATACAAACCGATACGAGAAAAAGTTTTGCGCCAACAACAAATTGTCATTTGTCGCGTGAATCATCCATTCGCGCAATCGGTCTTTCCAAGTTTCAAGAGAACCGCGCCATGCGTTTTCACTCGCCATCATCTTTCCTTTACATCGCTCATATCCCGCTTTCTCCATGACGCGCACAATTGCATTGCCAAGCGTTGCAAAATACGAAGCGTTCTCCTCGCTTTCATACACAAGAAAATGATCTTGATCGGTTAATAAAAACTGTTCTCTCCGCCCGCTTGATCCCATTTGGTAAAAAGCGAAACGGCATGGAGGATCTCCTACTTGTTCGATCGCTAACGATAAACAACGACAGACGAGCCGATCATACAATTTCGTAATCGTGTTTAAACATTGAGCAATCGGCACTTGATCGCGCAACATCGTCGCCAAGAGCTCATAGATGGCAGTTTTCATCTTTGGCAACGTCTGTTCATCTGCATGATCAATCTGCTGAATCGTGCGCATCATGCTTTCATTTTTCTTTCGCATTAAATCTGAAAACGTCACAATCCCTTCTACTTTTCCATCGTCAACAACAGGTAAATGTTTCACCCCACGTTCAATCATCATGGCAAGCGCATCGTAATAATACGCGAATCGTGAAATCGTCGCGACATGTTTTGTCATCACTCGTTCAACAGCCGTGTCATATGGAAGAGACTGTCCAAGCACTCGTTCGACAAGATCCGTCTCCGTTAAAATACCACACAACTTTTGTTCATTCGTCACAACGATCGAACTAATATGAGCCCCCGCCATTTTTTTTGCTGCTTCTTGTACCGTTGCCGTTGGCGGTAAAGTGACGACATCGCGAACCATTAAATCTTGCACAGGGACGACAAATGATGTGGAATCGCCAAATTTGCGCGCTTGTTTGACTTGTTCAGCGAGCGACACATATACATCCTTTAATCGGATGCACGCCTGCGCAAGCAAATAGTCATGGACGTTCGGATCATCCCATAACCGCGTTAACACAGAAAACGGCATGACAAGCACTTCGCATCGTTCCGCCGCCCGTACAGCAACGAGCTCTTCTTTTCCTTCGCTTTTCGATACACCTAAAAAATGAGCTAAGCTTGAAAATCCGATAATTCCACCTTTTTGTACAACTTCGAGCACTTCGTCATATCCTTCGTGCTCAACATATACTTCCGCCACCCCATCAAGCAACAAAACAAGCCCTTTGCGCCGCTCATTTTTCCCTAAAATAAGATCGTCTTTTTCAAACGTCTTTCGTTCACATTCACCCATAAGCTGTTCGATTTCACGTTGTGGCAATCCCCGAAATAATGGATGCATTCTTTCCCCTCCCTTATAAAAACGGCATCTGTATACACAGATGCCTTGACATTATCTCATCCACACTTGGCCGTCTTTATATGTCATTTGTTCTGGATAGCGGAGGTCATATACTTCTTCTTGCACAGATTGCGAAGGTTCTTTCGTCATCAACGATACAACGATATTAGCCACAAGTGCAGCTACAGCCCCAAACACGCCTGCACCTGTATCTACAATGCCAGCAATCGAGAATCCGCCGTATTTCGCTGCTAAAATGTAACCTAATGAAACAGCTAATCCGACAAGCATGCCTGCCATTGCACCTGCAGCGTTTGAACGTTTCCACCATACGCCAAGCACAAGCGCAGGGAAAAACGTACTTGCCGCAATCGCAAACGCCCACGCAACAATTTGTGTAATTACGCCCGGAGGATTTAAAGCGACTAAACCAGCGATCACCGTTGCTGTGGCAATCGAAATGCGCGCAACAAGCAAGCGATTTTGTTCAGATGCGTTTGGACGAAAAATACGATAATAAATGTCGTGTGCAAACGATGATGAGATGGCGATCATTAAACCTCCGGCTGTTGATAATGCAGCCGCCATCGCTCCAGCTGCGACTAAACCGATAACGAACATGCCGAGATTTGCAATTTCTGGCGTTGCCATAACGACGATGTCGTTGCTGATGACCATCTCTTGCCATTGTAAAATACCGTCGCCATTTGCATCAGCAATTTGCAATTTTCCTGTGTTAATCCACTTTCCTGTCCAAGCTGGCAATTCGCTAATTTTTTGACCGACAACGTTTTTAATTAGGATGAAGCGTGAAAATGCTGCATACGCAGGCGCCGATAAATAAAGCAACCCGATAAATAAAAGCGCCCATGCTCCCGACCAACGTGCCGCCTTCATCGTCGATACAGTATAGAAACGGACGATAACGTGCGGAAGTCCCGCTGTTCCAGCCATTAACGTAAACATTAGTGCAAGGAACTGCCATTTGCTACCTTTCAAAAACGGTTCTGTATATTGCGAAATCCCTAACTGTTGATCCAGCTCTTGAAATTGACCGACAATTTTTCCGTAAGAAAGCCAAGGAATTGGGTTTCCTGTTAATTGGAGCGACATAAATACAACCGGAATTAAGTATGCAATAATCAAAATAACGTATTGCGCCACTTGCGTCCATGTAATTCCTTTCATTCCGCCAAACGCTGCATAAAACGCAATTAACACAACACCGATCATCGTGCCAACTTTTGCATCCACTTCAAGCAAACGCCCGATGACAACACCTGAACCAGAAAGCTGGCCGATCGAATAAACGAACGAAATGATGATCGTACAAATCGCAGCAATTAAACGTGCAGAATGGCTTTCATAACGGTCGCCGATAAATTCCGGCACCGTATAGCGACCATATTTACGCAGTTGCGGTGCAAGTAAAAACGTCAGCAACAAATAACCGCCCGTCCAGCCCATAATGTATGCAAGACCGTCGTACCCTAGCAGCATGATCGTACCGGCCATACCGATAAATGACGCTGCGCTCATCCAGTCCGCTGCAATCGCCATACCGTTTGAAAACGGAGAAATACCGCGTCCTGCTACGTAGAAATCAGACGTTTCCTTCGCTTTATTGTAAATGGCAATTCCAATATATAACGCAAATGATGCAATAATAATGGTTAAAGATACGAGAAATTGTGTATCCATCGTACTCCCCCTTCCCCTTTGTTCTCTTAATGATCAAGCGCTTTGCCTGCGCTCAATTGTTCGTTTTTCTCTTCGCTAATACCATACTTTTTATCAATGTTGTCGCTTACTTTTGCGTTAATAAATAACAAGACGATAAACGTCACTACCGCCCCTTGTGCTCCCATGAAATAATGAAACGGGAATCCGTTGAACGTCATATTTTCAAACGATTCCGCAAACATGACGACGCCAAATGAAACAATAAACCAAATAATCAAGAAAAGAACAATTAATCGAACACGCTCACGGAAATATGAATCCGCCACTTTTTTATCAATTTGTTTCAAACAAACACACCCCCAAGTTAAAAATAAATTTGACCGTTTCTAAAAATGGCGCTGGGAACGTTATCACTTCAAACAAAAAGTATGCGAAGACTGACAAGAATGGAATGAGTAAAAAGAAAGGCTTTTGCTTACGAAAAGCAACGTACAAACTTACGACTGTAATCGCTAAGATGAGGTAAAACGCAACCAAATAAATACCCCCTTCAATTTGTAAGCGTTATCATTTATTTTTAGCATCCACCTCCTAGTATGTGTTACTAAATTTTAAGAAAATTCTAACACAACCATATTATCTCTACTTTTCATTTCATCGTCAAGCATCTGTTCAAAAAATTTTCAAAATTTTTATTCTGTATTATAACAAAACATTCTTAATTAAGTTCCTCTTGTCATCCCAACATGGAACAACCATTCCTTAAACGATTGTTTCACAAAAATAAACAAGCTAATCCAGAAACGTAAACACGCTTCGAGATTAGCCCTTTCAGTTCTATTTACTTTACAAAAGGAAATGTAATGTCAAAAAAATACAAAACAACGAGTATAGTAGTCAAAACAAGCGCTTGAATGCTATCGCGCTTAATTAAATCGAAATGCGAAGGTTTGTATTTTTGTTTTGCTGTCCACCGATGGGCAATATGTGAAGAAAGTAAAAACCAACAAAAAATAACTACATAACTAACTATTCCATATGTCCACCATGTCATTTGAATCACCTAAATCCAAGTTGTCTCTCAGAATAGTTCAGATGAAAAATCTTATATTTTACTTCTCCCAAAAAAATATTGTTAATTAAGATTCTGGTCGCCCATTCCCCAGTTCTCATGGTTGAGGAATCAATGGCTAGTTTAGGTTCTAATTTAATTATCTCATCATACTTGATGGGGTCTATCCATCTATCAGTCACATAATGTGTCTCCTGTGGGTCAATCCATTCAAGTGTTATGATGAATGGATTGCGCACCTTATTTTTACGAACCCGCAATACAAGCCGTAAACATATAAATACATCTGTTAGATAAAAAACAGATGGGGCTCCCTTCTCGCCACTTGGACTAAATGTTGAAAAATCAATCATATCTATATGGTCTAACACATTCGTGCCACTCTGATTAGAGGTACACTGACAAAATACAGAATACATCATACCACTTTTTTCACATATATTTCGATTCGAGGGATCTAAGAAATAATTATTATTTTTCAAACTGAGAAAGTAATTGTCCCCGTCTTCAAAGTGGCATTCTGCTTCCCACAAACATAAATCGAAATTATATTCAAAGGGAGTCTTTATAATCCCCTTATCAGTCAACCTGTTTAAATTTAGCTCTTGAGCATATCGTGACAAATTTAAATAAACGTGTCTTAAAATCACCACCATCCCCTTTCTTGTCCGAGCCTATACCCAAAATTCACCCCTACCCCGATTGCTGCCCCAACAAGTGTGCCTTTTGTAGCTGCGGCAACTACTGCTTTTCCCACACTCTGAACCGATTTGTTTAATGAAACACCAGTAACTTTAACTAATATGTGTCATCTTTTTGTTGTTATTGATAGTATCTATGGCAACATTTGCCCCATCTCTCATTCCTCCCAAAGCCGCAGCCCCAATAGTAACAGACCAAATTTGATCCTTAAGAGTTTGTTTAGCGGCAGATTTTACATCTAACCACCAACTTGACATCCAAATCCTCCCCAGAAAAATAATATTCTCAAGATTGATAGATGAAGACACTTATCCTTTATATGGGATGTCCTATATTTAATGTAAAAAAAGAAGAAAGTCAATAAATTATTTCAGTAAATAAAAAATTCAATAAATGTGATAATAGGGGTAGCCGATCGCTACCCTTCCCATGTCCATCTTGTTTTCGCTAACTGCACATCGCCATGGAAAATTGTTTTCGCTTCGGCGACAAGTTGTTCGACGTCGCCGAAATGAGGCAAGTGCGTAAGCAACAACGTTTCAACGTCTGCATCGCGAGCGATCGTCGCCGCTTCTTCGCTCGTCATATGCCCAGCTTGTTTCGCATGTTGCCCTGCGTAAAAGTTGCATTCGCAAATCAGTAAGTCTGCCTGTTTCGCAAAAGGAACGAACTGCGGCAAATAGCTTGAGTCGGCTGTGTACACGACCGTTTTTTCTCCTGCCGTGATTCGCATCGCATAACAAATGGCTGGATGTTCCGTTCGCATAAACGAAATCGTAAACGGACCGATATGAAGCGTCTCATCCGGATCGTACGCCACTGCTTTTGTCACCCCTTTATGAGCGAGGCGCGCAAATCCATCTCGATCGAGGGAGTGGCCATAAATCGCCAACTCCGGCAAATCGACGCCTAAATTTTTCTTAATCAATCGCGCATATTGAAGCGGGCCGATATCTGCCACGTGATCATGATGATAATGCGATACGATGACGGCATCGATTTGTTCAATATGAATGACGTTTTGCAGTTGGGCTAACGCTCCGCTTCCGCAATCGACTAACAGACGAAACCCATCATGTTCGAACAAATAACACGATGTCGCTTCATTTTTTTTCGGAAATGCTCCCCAATAACCGATCACTGTCACTTTCATATGTATTCATCCTTCCCACTGAAATTGTATACAATTACACAATACCAAATTTTCGCCTTCATTTCACATATACAAATGTTATAAAACAACTATTGACAAATATATATCTGTTATAATACAATAAGATTAACAAAAACGAAGGGGATGGGGAGTTATGTTAGAGAAAATGTCTGAATTTTATAAAAAGTTGCCACCAAAAACATGTTGCGAGTGCGGCAAAGAAATGGAAGAACAACATGAATGTTATGGCAATGTTTGCGTTCAATGCTTAAACGTTTCTTGTTAAAGTAAAAAGCAGCCCTTGTGGCTGCTTTTTACTTTAATTTATAAACGCGCGCTTCATACGGCTTTAGTACAATTGTTTCAATCGGTTCATGTTCATCAACTGCATAGTTGCTAATGAGCAATTGTTTTTCTGTAAACGTTACGTGTGACGGCAATGTAAATGTCGGCTGGTCGCTGCTAAAGTTTGTAATGACAAGCAGCTGTTCATCGTTGAGTTTGCGCACATATGCATAAATTTGTTCATCGTCTTCAAGCAATAACTCGTATGATCCGTACACGATAATCGGATGTTCTTTTCTGAGACGAATAAGCTTTTTGTAGTAATGGAATACCGAGTTTTCATCTTTTAACGCTTGTTCAACGTTAATGTCGCGATAATTTGGATTGACGTCGATCCACGGGGTGCCTGTCGTAAATCCAGCATGTTCTGTTGCATCCCATTGCATCGGCGTACGTGCATTATCACGTCCTCGATAATGAATTGCTTTTAGTATTTTCTCTGGATCCTCGCCTTTATTGACAACAACATCGTTCCATAAGTTAATCGTTTCCACGTCGCGATAATATTCGATCGACGGGAAAGCGACGTTTGTCATCCCGATTTCTTGTCCTTGGTAAATGTATGGCGTTCCTTGCATCATATGTAGCCACGTCGCCAACATTTTTGCACTTTCCACTCGATACGTTTGATCATCGCCAAAACGAGATACGGAACGCGGTTGATCATGATTTTCTAAATAAAGCGAATTCCATCCTTTTCCGTGAAGTTCCACTTGCCACTTGCTCATAATTTTTTTCAAATCCGTCAGTTTCCACGGCTGAATATCCCATTTACCAAGATGGCTTCCCGGTTTCGAATCGACGTCCATATGCTCAAATTGAAATAGCATATTCATAACACCGTCTTGCTCATTTGTAAATTGAATCGCATCGTCCGTCGTCACCATCGGCGTTTCTCCGACCGTCATAATGTCGTATTTACTTAACACTTTTTCTTTCATTTCACGCAAATAGTCCATTAACTTCGGTCCGTTCACAAAATATTGTCCGCCCCATTGATAACGGTCATTCGGATTCATCACCGGCGCATCTGGCAAACCTTCGACTTTTGACAACAAGTTAATGACGTCCATGCGAAATCCGTCAATGCCGCGATCTAACCACCACGTCATCATGTTGAAAATTTGTTCGCGCACCTTTTCGTTTTCCCAGTTTAAATCCGGCTGTTTTTTCGAAAATAAATGTAAATAATATTCCCCTGTCACCTCATCGTATTGCCATGCCGAGCCGCTGAAAAACGATTGCCAATTGTTCGGTTCTTTTCCGTCTTTCCCCGGACGCCAAATGTAGTAGTCGCGATACGGATTATCTTTTGACTTGCGCGATTCAACAAACCAATGATGTTCATCAGACGTATGGTTCACAACTAAATCCATCACTAACTTCATGCCACGCGCATGCATTTCATGAAGCAGTTCGTCCCAATCAGATAGCGTCCCAAATTCGTCCATGATGTCTTGATAATCGCTAATATCATAGCCGTTATCGTCGTTTGGCGACTTATAAACAGGTGACAACCAAACGACATCGACACCGAGTTCTTGTAAATAATCCAGCTTTTCAATAATCCCGCGCAAATCGCCGATCCCATCCCCGTTTGAATCTTTAAAACTGCGCGGATAAATTTGATACACGACTGCTTCTTTCCACCATTGTTTCGTTTTTGGAATCGATTCCATTACCTGTTTCCCCTCTCCATTATTCTTTCACTGAACCAGACGTTAAACCAGAAACAATACGACGTTGGAATAATAATACCATAATGACAAGTGGAATGGTCACAATAACTGTCGCTGCTGAAATTTCGCCCCAAGGAATCGTATATTGACCTTGGAACATCGCGATTCCAACCGGCACCGTTTTATAGTTTTCTGCTGTGTTAATCGTTAACGCAAATAAAAATTCGTTCCATGCCGCAATAAAAACGAGAATCGATGTTGTAAAAATGCCTGGTACAGCGAGCGGCAAAATCACTTTAAAATACGTTTGTAGCGGTGTCGCACCATCCATTTTCGCCGCTTCTTCTAAATCAAACGGAATTTTACGGAAAAAAGTCACTAATAGCCAAATGGAAAGCGGCAACGCAAACGTCGTGTACGGAATAATTAATCCTAAATAACTATTCGTCAACTCAAACTTTTTCACAAACATGTAAATCGGCGAAATCGTCGCGATTTGCGGAAACATCGATACCGACAACACGATGCCAAGAATGACCGACTTTCCTTTAAAATCTAGGCGCGCAATCGCATACGCGGCAAACGCAGCAACAAAGACGGTGTACACAGTCGTAATCGTTGCAATGACTGTGCTGTTCCATAAATATTTTACAAACGGATAATTGACGAAAACAGAAACGTAACTTTTTAACGTCGGATGGCTCGTAAACCAGTTAAACGCTTCTTCACCAAACAATTCGCTTAACGGCTTAATCGAACTTAATAAAATCCATAAAAACGGAAACATGACTAAAAAAACGAAAACAAATAAAAACACATAAAACAATGGACCGGCTTTCTTTTGCATCGTTGCACCTCCTATTTTCGATCAGAAATGAGGTCAGCACCTAAAAATTTAATGTAAATCGTCGAAATGATCGCTACGCAAATGAACACGATCACCGCTAACGCTGAACCGCCACCGAAGTTTGTTTGCGAGAACATGACTTTATACGCTAAAATCGAAATCGTTTCTGTCGAGTTCGCTGGTCCGCCACCTGTTAATACGAAAATTAAGTCAAATACACGGAACGCATCAAGCGTACGGAACAAGAGCGCAACGAGAATGCTTGATTTTAACAGTGGTAACGTAATTTTGACGAACTGTTGCCACTTTGTCGCTCCGTCAATCGATGCTGCTTCGTATAAGGAGCTCGGAATCGTTTGCAATCCAGCAAGCAACAATAATGCCATGTATGGAGTTGTTTTCCATACGTCAGAAAAAATGACTGCAAACATCGCTCCCGCACCTGTCGTTAATAGTTCACTCATATTATTGACGATGCCAATATCCGCAAAATATTTTGCCACAATCCCGTTTTGTCCGTCATATAAAAACTTCCACATTAATGCAGATACCGCCGTCGGAATCGCCCACGGAATTAAAATCGTTGCCCGTACAAGTCCACGACCGAAAAACGCTTTATTAATAAGCAACGCAATCGCTAAGCCGAGCACTAATTCAATCGAAACAGAAATGACGGTAAACACCGTTGTATTCCAAAGCGCTTTCCATAAACGCGAGTCGCCTAAATAGTTTTTGTAGTGTGCTAAACCGACAAAGTTCGGTTCAATAACTGCTCCACTTAACCCGTTGGCAAGCCCTGTTAATTTGTCCCCTTGCTTCAACTGTCCGTTTTCGTTTAACGTTTTTAACGTTTGTTTCGTTTCGTTCATCGTTTTTGTTAAATGTTGTGCCGCTTGTTCATCAATAGAAACGATTTTAATCTCTTCGCTCGGCACTTCAAAATTGTTTAAAATTTCATCTATTTGCTCATATCGCTTTGCTACTTCTTCATCCGCACGAATTTCTTCATCTACTTGTTGTAGTTTTTGCTGTAGCGATGTAAGTTGTTCTTTTTCATCACCTGTCGCTTGCGTTATTTCTTGTTTTAATGTGCTCATTAAAAACGGGTAGCTTTCTAAATATCGTTCTAAGTTTAAACTGTAATCAAAATGGAGAGAAGATTTCGCTGGGTTGTTCAGACGATAGTCAAATAAGCTGAAATAAAACGACTGAATGACCGGCCAAATGGCGACGGCTAAAATGAGCAAGAGCGATGGAGCGACAAGAATATACGCTAAACGGCGCTCCGATTTTTTTTCATTTTTCACTCGTTGTTCCCCCTTTATGCAAAGGATTTAGCCTTCAGCGCTCATACGAGGCTGAAGGCTAACGTGTAACTACTGCATCACTGCTTTAATTTCTTTTTCCATATTCGCAACAGCTTCTTCTACTGTAATTTGTCCTGCAATGGCTTTTGATACGTTAATTTGAATAATTTCAGATACTTCTGGATAGTTTGGTACAACTGGACGCGGTACCGCTGCATTTAATCCGTTAACAAATCCCTCTTCTGCAAAGAATGGGTTCGCTTTTAACACTTCTTCGTCTTTAAATAGTTCTGGAAGCGTTGGTGCTAAGCCACCGTAAATCGCAGAAATTTTTTGACCTTCTGGACCAGTCATAAACTTCACAAATTCCCAAGCTGCTTCTTTATTTTTCGAATATGCGTTAATCGCTGTCATCCATCCACCTAGTGCAGCAGCTGAACCTTTATCACCAGCAGGTAGTGGCGCAACGCCGACTTTATCAACAATTTTCGATTGTTCTGGATCGTTTGCTAATGCGTATTGGTATGGCCAGTTGCGAATAAATGGCGATTGACCTTCAATAAACGCTGTATGGGATTCTGGTTCTGTAAATGTTGTAATGTTGCTTGGCACAACGTCAGACGTTGCAATTTCAACCATTTTCTTCAATCCTTTAATTGTTTCAGGGCTGTTGACGACAACGTTGTTGTTTTCATCGACGATTTTTCCACCGTATGCCGCAATAAATTCGATCGCGTTACATACTAATCCTTCGTATTGTTTCGCTTGCATTAAGTATCCGAATTGTGTTCCGCCTTGTCCTTTAAACTCGCGAGCAGCTGATAACAATTCATCCCATGTTTTTGGTACTTTATCTTCTGGTACAATGTCTTTACGATAGAATAATAGTCCTGTGTCAATAAATTTCGGCATCGCCCATTGCTTTCCATCGAAGTTTCCGGCTGCAAGCGCACCTTGGTTGTATGCACTTAAATCAATGCCGTCTTTTTCGATGAAACGATCAAGTGGAAGAACATATCCAGCTTGCGCAAACTCCGCTGGCCAAATCACGTCTAAGTCCATGACGTCAATTTCCGATGATTTGGCGTTTAACATCGTCACGTACGCATCGTGTTGTGCTCCTGTATCAGAAGGCATTTCACGAAACTCGACGTCAATGTTCGGATATTTTGCTTCAAACGCTTTTACAATTTCGTCAGTTGCTTTTGTCGCATCTTTGCCGCGAGCATACACAATTTTTACAACTTCTTCAGATTTTTTGGCATCGTCTTTTTTATCCGTTGTTTCCTTCTTGTCTGTGTCTTGACCGCCAGAGCAAGCTGTCAAGCCGAGCGTAAGCGCTAACAATGCAGAAGAAAATTTCGTTGCTTTCTTCATGAAAAAATCCCCCTTATTTTTAAAATAAAATGTATGTCAAGCTTCACTTTCATGAAACCTGCTACCAACTGTCGATGCGCGAACAATCAGTTGAAGTGGAAATTCGTAAATTTCTTGCACGTCATATTTTTTCGTTTGAATTTTTTCTACGATAATATCGACTGCTTTTTGTGCCATTTGTTTAATTGGTTGATGCACCGTTGTAATTGTCGGATTCGTTAGCTCCGTAATCGCCTGATTATCAAAACCAACGACCGCTAAATCCTCAGGGATGCGATAGCCGCACGCCAATGCTTCAGATATAATGCCAGCCGCCACTTCATCGCTTCCAGTAAATACGGCAGTCGGTCGATCTGAAAGCGCCATCATTTTTCGGAATACGCGCTTTCCGTCCGCAATGTGAAACGCATCGCGAAAAGCGTATCGTTCATCAAACGTAAGCTTATATTCCGACAACGCTTTTTTAAAACCGATTTCGCGCGATTTTGCTACATTGCTTCGATAGCCACCGGAACAATACGCGATTTTCGTATGGCCTTGTTCAAGCAAATGTTTCGTCGCTATGTATCCCCCGTACACTTGATCGAGCCGAACGGTTGGAACGTTTGCACAATCATCAAACTCGTTGCAAAGAACGATCGGCCCATACTGTAAAAACGGCTTCAGCTGTTTCCACTCATTTTGGATAGAAGCTAAAATGACTCCGTCTACTTGCTTTGTTTTTAATAAATTCATATAGTTTAATTCTTTTTCCGGCGAATAGCGCGTTTGGCAGATAATAAGCTGATATCCATGTTCCGCTGCTGCTATTTCGGTCGCTTCTACAAGTTCGCTAAAAAATGGATTTGTAATACGTGGAATAAATAATGCTAAAATGCTCGTTTTTTGATTCCGCAAACTTCTCGCCGAAGAATTAGGAACATATCCTAGCTTTTCCATCGCTTCAAGCACGAGCTTTCGTTTCTCTTCTGACACGTACGGGTGATTGTTTATGACGCGTGAAATGGTCGTCCGTGAAAGCCCTGTTAGCTTGGCGACATCTTCAATCGTCGCCATCCTCCCATTCCCCCTTATTTCAATCGAAAAGAAACAAATGAAATCGTTTTCATATTCATATTATACTCACATCACCTTGTATATGCAAGTTAATTTTTTAAAAATTTTTTTCATTATAAAAAAACTTCTGAAGCGTCTTACGCCTCAGAAGCTTGTTCAACAATTGTTGTAAACTGTCGGCGATGTTGAATTGTAAAATATGTCATCGTTCCAGCCATCATGACGACGATAAACATAAGCAGTTTACCGACGTTTTCCCACATAAACGAGAAATCGCCGCTTGAAATGACCGCTTTTAATCCGAAAACAGAATATGTCATTGGAAGCCATGCGTTAAATAGTTGCAATGAACGTGGAATTAACTCAAGCGGAAACGTTCCAGCGCTTGTTGTTAATTGTAAAATTAATATAACAATACCAACAAATCGTCCAGGATCTCCAAAAACTGTAACGAGAAATTGAATGACAGATAAAAAAGCAATGCTTGTCACAATGCTAAAGATGATAAATAACGAAACACTTTTCACGTGCAAATTGAGTCCGAAAAGCAATACGCTATCAGCAAAGAGCGCTTGTAAAATACCAACGCCGATGAGTACGCCAAATTTTGCAAAAAACCAACTAAATGGCGAGCGCGGTGCTTCGGCTGGTTCGCGAAGCGGGAAGACGATCGAAAGTAAAAGTGCACCAACAAATAATCCTAACGATAAGAAATATGGTGTAAATCCTGTTCCGTAGTTTGGCACTTCATTTATTTTTTCATTTTTTACTTTCACCGGTTCAGCAAACATGTTGTATACGTCTTCGTTTGCCTTTACATCGCTTGCATTTTCGGCACCTTCTTTTAATTTATCCGCTAGTTCCTTTGAGCCATCTTTCAATTGATTTATACCATCTTGCAATTCCCCTGTTCCGCTCGTTAATTCATTCATTCCGCTTGCCAGCTGTTGTGAACCGTCTGCCAATAGATGCGCACCATCTTGAAGTTGATCGGCACCATCTGCAAGAACTCGCAAACCAGAGACGAGCGTTTGGCCGCCACCAGCGAGCTTTGCTGTTCCTTGCTCCGCTTCTTTCATTTTTTCATACAACGTATTCATGCCTAAAACAAGCTTTTCTTGTCCGTTCGCTAGCGCATTTGCACCATCTGCCAACTGTTGTTGTCCGGCAAGCAGTTCGTTTACGCCGTGGTCAAGGGCGATATGTCCTTCATGTAACTGCTTCGCTCCATCACTTAACGATGTTGCCCCTGTTTGTAACGCTTTAGCACCGTCGTTTAACTGTGCCATTCCGTTTTCCACTTGTTTGTTTCCTAATGATAGTTGCACAATATTTTGCTTTAATTGCTCATATACCGCTTTTTGCGCTGGATCTGACGTTTGCGCAATAAGAGCATCGAGTTGGACAGCTAACTGCTCTAATCCGCTTGTCACTTGAGTGGCACCCGTTTGAACTTCCGTAGCTCCTTGTTGCCACTCGGCAAGCGATGTCGCTAGCTGTTCTGCTCCCCCGCTCAATTGCTCCGAACCTTGTAACAGTTGCGGCATGCGTTCATCGAGTGTTTTCATTCCTGCAAGGACACGATTGGCTCCTGAAGCAAGTGTCGCCGTTCCTTCTGTTGCTTGTTGAGCCCCAGCAACAAGCTGCCCTTGTCCTTCTATCATTCGCTTCATTCCGTCATGAAGCGTTTGAACGCCTGTTTGCACTTGCATTGAACCGTCAGCTGCTTGATGCAATCCGTCAGTAAATGTAATTGATTTTTCTGCAAGTGCCGCTAAATGGCGATACAATTCGTTTGAGCCATCTTGCGCTTCTTTCATGCCATCGTACAGTTTATTTGTTCCTTCTTCTGCATCAACGAGTCCATCATGTAACTTTTCTGCCCCATCGCTCGCTTTTGTTAACCCATCTGCCAACGTTTTTACGCTCTCTAACATGTTTTCTGCGTACGTTTCAGTTAATGTTTTTGCTACTTCCGTTTTTATTTTTTCAACCGCCGTTGCACCGATTTGGGCAGATAAAAAGTTAAATCCTTCATTTGGTTTGTAAATGAGTTGCAGTTTTTTCGGGTGATCATCTTGTAACGTTGTCGCATGTTGTGAAAAATGTTCAGGAATTTCAATGAGCATATAATATCGTTGTTCTTTTAACCCTTTTTCCCCTTCTTGTTCACTTACAAAATGCCAATGAAACTCCTTGTTTTCTCTCAACTTTTCAACAAGATCGTCACCAATATGAAGCTCTTTTCCTTCAAATGTCGCACCTTTGTCATGATTAACAACAGCGACAGGCAAATCATCTAAATGATCATACGGATCCCAAAACGCCCATAAAAACATGCCGCTATATAGAAGAGGAATAAACAATACAGCGATGACCGGAATGAGCACTTTCCGATTGGACGTGACCGCTTTTATTTCTTTCATCAGTAATCGAAATGTATGCACATACGTACCCCCTTTTTTAAAATATTGACCAACTTGTTCATTTAGTCATTCGTTTCAAAAAAGAGAAGGATCATCACGGAGATAATCCTTTTAACAAATACAAATGAAACAGCTCGGCAATTTTTTGTTGTGATAACGGCTCGTGCTCCTTTTCCCATTCGACGTTTAAAGCAATATACATTTTAAACATTAAAAACGCCGTTAGCTCTGAATCGCACGAACGAATTTCACCTTTTGCCATCGCCTCTTCAATTTTTCCGCGAACGTAGGCGATCATTTCACGATCAAGCCTCTTCATCACATCACGTACAGCTGGCGTGCCGATATCACGAACTTCTTGTAAAAGCTTTATCGTCAGTTCGTGCTCTTTGCGAAACGTAAAAATACGCTGCAAAGCACGTTGTACGTTTTCGTTAAACGATAAGCTTTGATCAATCGCTGCATCCGCCTCACACTTAATTTCAGAAATGATGGAAGAAACGATCTCTTCAAGCAGCTCTTCTTTGCTTTTAAAAAACGTATAAATCGTTCCTTTTCCAACGTTCGCCATTTTCGCTACTTGGTCCATCGTCGTCGCTTTATATCCAAAAAGCGAAAACGACTTCGCTGCTGCTTCAATAATTTGTTTTCTTTTTTCTGACATAGGCGTTCATCCTTTATTTTGACTAAATGAACATTTTGGTCATTTCGTTTTATATCGTAACATAAACAACATACGCGTGCAACAAAAAAGGTGGCTTATTTTAAGAAGACACCTTTTCCTTCGTGTAACATAAATAGTGTAACACTTTTTTTACTGCTTCTTCTCCTTGGTCAATACAATCGGGAAGTCCGAGACCTTCATATGAACTCCCTGCTAAAAAGATGCCCGGAAGATGTTGTTGCATATTTTGTTTGACGCGCTCGATTCGCTCACGATGACCGACAGTATATTGCGGCATCGATTGTTTCCAACGCGTCACGATCGAAAACATCGGTTTCATCGTTATGTTCATCACTTTATTTAAATCGTCCATCACCACTTGGACAATATCATCATCTGTTTGTTCAACGATTGCTTCATCTCCAGGGCGCCCGACATAACAACGCAACAACACGTAGCCTTCTGGTGTCGTATGCGGCCATTTTTTATGCGTCCACGTACACGCCGTAATCGTATAGTCGCTATCTCGTGAAACGACAAATCCTGTTCCGTTCATATCCTTTGCTACCGCCTCTTTTGGAAAGGCTAACGCGACCGTTGCGACAGATGTAGATGGCATCGTTTCAAAAGAAGAAAACATCGGTTCGTTCGGAAAAAGCGATGTTAACGATTGATGTGGAACCGCAACGATGACGCTATCCGCTTCTTTTTTCTCTCCGTTGCTTAACGTTAACACATATCGGTCATCTACCTTTTCAATGTGCTCAACACGTTTCCCTTTATGCACGGTCCCTTTTTCGAGCTTTTGCTCTATGGCATCAACGAGCGAGGACAATCCTGTTTTTAGCGTTTGGAAAATGCCTTTATCGCTCTTTTGTTTCGTTTTTTGCTTTGGCATCGATCGTTTCATGCCTAGCACGAGGCTTCCGTGCTTTTGTTCTAAATGAAAATATTGAGGGAATGTCGCCATTAAGCTTAACTGATCGATATCCCCCGCATAAATGCCCGATAGTAAAGGCTCGATTAACCGATCGACAACTTCATTGCCGAGACGACGACGGAAAAACTGACCGAGCGATACATCTCCTTCTGTTTTTAACGGCGGCAACACAAAGTCAGCAGCAGCACGAATCTTGCCAAACGGAGAAAAAAGACGCGTCACAACAAACGGGGCAAGTTTTGTCGGGATCCCCATCACCGCCCCGCCCGGAATCGGATGTAGCGTTCGATTCACGAGAATGTACGATTGCCCGGCCGTGTTATGCACAAGCTCTTTTTCAAGCCCGACTTCGTGAATAAGACGTGAAGCGCTCATTTTTCGTGCTAAAAAAGAGTCTGGACCGCGTTCAATAACAAACCCGTCGCGATACACTGTTTGCACTTTTCCTCCAAGCCGATGGCTCGCTTCAATTAATTCACACGAAATCGGTATGTTATTTTCTCGCGCTTCTTTTTGCAAGTAATACGCAGCCGTCAATCCCGTTATTCCACCGCCAATAATGACGACTTTCTTTTTCATAACAACCAGCCTTCTTTACGTAAATGGTTTAAAACAACGGTTGCAAGGGCGTCAATAAACTGTGGATGCGCATTTGGCATCGGTGGACGATAGTAACTTACCCGTAATTCGTCCGTGACTTGCTTACATTCAATGTCGTTATCATATAATACTTCTAAATGATCTGCGACAAACCCAGCTGGCACATATACAAACGCCTCGTATTTCTTTTCTTCGTATAATTGTCTCGTTAAATCTTGCACATCAGGGCCTAACCACGGCTCTGGCGTATTCCCTGCACTTTGCCATCCGATCACATATTCGGAAACACCTGCTTCTTTCGCAATCAAATCTGCTGTTTCTTGCAGCTGTGTCGGATACGGGTCTCCCATCGCAATAATTTTTTCAGGCAAGCTATGCGCTGACACAATTAATACCGCTTTGTTTCGCTCTCGTTCAGACATCGTTGCATACGCTTCTTTTACTCGATCTGCCCAATATTGAATAAATTTTGGCTCAGTATACCAGCTTTCCACACACGTCAATGTCGGCCCACCTAAACGAGCCGCTTCTTCTTTCGCTCGTCCGTTGTACGATTTGACGCTGAACGTCGAAAAATGTGGGGCTAATACGATCGAAACCGCTTCTCTTATGCCGTCTTCGTGCATTTGCCGAACAGCATCTTCAACGAACGGTTCAATATGCTTCAACCCTAAGTATACGCGAAATTCAACGTCATCTTGCACTTCATTCAGCCGTTCAGCAAGCTTTTCCGCCTGTTGTTTCGTAATGGCCGCAAGCGGAGAAATCCCACCAATCGCTTCATAGCGTTCTCGAAGATCGGCCAACATTTCTTCTGACGGTTTCCGACCGTGTCGAATATGCGTATAATATCGCTCTAAATCTTCCTCTTTGTATGGCGTACCATACGCCATGACAAGTAGTCCCATTACTTTTTTTGACATCGTTCATTCATCCTTTTCTTTTTGCTGAATATTCATGGATAAACGCTGTGAGCTGTTTCAACGTCTCTGGCTGAATTTGTGGGAAAATGCCATGCCCTAAATTAAATACGTACCCACCTTCATGCGCCATTCCTTCATCTAAAATTTGTTTCACGCGCGCTTCAATGACTTCCCATGGTGCAAGCAATACGGCTGGATCTAAGTTGCCTTGTAGCGCTTTCGTTAGTCCCATGTCTTTCGCTTCACGAATTGGCAAACGCCAATCTAAACCGACGACGTCAAGCGGCAAGTCATGCCATTCTTTCGCTAAATGGCTTGCACCGACACCGAACATAATGAGCGGCACGTTTTCATCGCGAAGCGCTGTAAAAATACGCTCCATCGTCGGTTTAATAAATTGACGATAATCCGCAACGTTTACCGCTCCGACCCATGAATCGAAAATTTGAATCGCACTTGCTCCTGCTCGAATTTGCGCTTTAACGTAACGAATCGTCATATCTGCTAGCTTATCCATAAGTGCAAACCATGCTTTCGGTTCTGCATACATAAACGCTTTCGTCTTATTATAGTTTTTCGAAGGACCACCTTCAATCATGTAACTCGCTAATGTAAACGGCGCACCGGCAAAACCGATCAGCGGCACAGTAAGTTGCTCTTTCGTTAATATTCGAATCGTTTCAAGGACGTACGGTACATCACTTTCTGGGTCGATCTCACCGAGACGTTCGACATCGGCAAGAGAGCGAATTGGATTCGCAATGACCGGCCCAATTCCTGCTTTAATATCAACGTCAACCCCGATGGCTGGAAGCGGTGACATAATATCTTTGTAAAGAATCGCCGCATCGACGTTATATTGTTCGACAGGCAAACGTGTCACGTACGCACATAGCTCCGGTTGATGAGTAATTTCAAAAAGGGAATATTTTTCTTTCAAAGCCCGATATTCTGGTTGTGAACGTCCTGCTTGTCTCATATACCAAACTGGAACGTATTCTGTCACTTCTCCGCGACAAGCGCGTAAAAATGTATCGTTTTTAATCATCATGTCCATCCTTTCACATTATGTCATCTTTTATATTATAGTGTAGCGAAATAACTAATTTGTTTCCACTAACACAACTATACCGATTTTTTCACCGTCTGGGTAGTAATAATACGCAACGTTCATGAAATCGCCAAGAAGAAAAGAAAGTGGTAAAATATGAGCAACGAATGAAAGGAGAGGATGTTCGTGTACGTATTTATGACGAATGGTACGATCGACTATTTACAACGATTGCGCAGTCAATATCCGAGTGAGCAGATGTTGCTTGTATGCGATGAGGAAAACGGAATGCTCATTCATGAGACGGAAGGAAAAAGCGTCTTTCATGAGCCGCGTCCATATGAAGTGCTTGATGCTGTTGGAACATTTGGAGGAACGTTTGTCGTGTGTAATAACATTCCGGTCACTGACGAAGGGAGACCGCTATTTGAACATCGGTTTCAACAGCGGGCGCGCTTAATCGAACAAGAACCTGGATTTGTCGCCATTCGCGTCTTACGCCCTTTAAAAAGCGACACGTACGTCATTATGACGATGTGGGAAAGCGAAAGTGCCTTTCGTCGTTGGCAACAATCAAAAGCATACGAAAAAGCGCATCAAAAACGCGGCACAGAAGAAGGAATAGATCAACAACGGTCCATTTTCCCGCGTCCATCCTATGTGACAACATATACCGTTGTAAAAGAAGGCTGACATCTCGTCAGCCTTTAGTCGTTCCAAGCGTTCATGCCTCCGCGCACATTGACGACGCGCTTAAAACCATTTTTCACTAATATTTTTGCCGCTTGATTGCTGCGCATGCCGCTTTGGCAAATGACGATCGTTTCTTTTTCACGATCAAGTTCGTTCAATTTGGCGGATAGCTCATGAAGCGGAATGTTTTTAAACTGACGAATGTTGCGCGCGCGATATTCTGCTGGTGTGCGCACATCGATGAATTGACGATTTTTCGTTTCTTTTAGTTTGCTTTTTAACTCATCTGGCGTGATATGTTCGACACCTTTTGTCGGCAACATTTTCGTCGCAACAAAGTAAATTAGTAAAATAATGAAAACAACATTTACCCATGTACTCATATCGTTTCCTCCTAAATACGCATATGGGTATATTACATTGTTTTCGGACGTTTGTCAACGATGGTATAATGGAAAAAACAGAAAGGACGGTGCATATGAAAACATTGTTATTTACTAAACTTGACGAATATTACGACGAAATGGTAGCGATTCGTCGCCATTTTCATCAACATCCTGAGCTATCGTTTCAAGAGTATAGAACAGCCGCGTATATTGCGAATTACTATAAACAACTCGGCATTCCTGTTCGAACAAATGTCGGAGGAAATGGAGCAGTCGCCACCATTCATGGCCAACAAGGCGGAAAAACGGTGGCACTTCGGGCAGACTTCGATGCTCTCCCTATTCAAGATGAAAAAGATGTCCCTTACAAATCGACCGTTCCGGGTGTTATGCACGCATGTGGACACGATGGGCATACGGCGACGTTACTTGTTCTTGCTAAAGTGCTTTATGAATTGCGCGAGCATTGGAGCGGCACGATCGTGTGCATTCATCAACACGCAGAGGAATACGCACCAGGCGGGGCAAAAGCGATGATTGAAGACGGTTGTTTAGAAGGAGTAGACGCCATTTTCGGCACACATTTATGGGCAACAGAGCCAACAGGTATCATTCAATATCGTACAGGACCGATCATGGCAGCTGCCGACCGCTTTCAAATCGTCATTCAAGGTTCTGGCGGTCACGGGGCGGAACCTCACAAAACGAAAGATGCGATCGTTACCGCATCACAGCTTGTCCTTCATTTACAGCAAATCGTCAGCCGACGCGTCGATCCGCTTGAACCTGCTGTTGTTTCGATCGGCTCTTTCGTTTCCGACAACGCATTTAACGTGATCGCTGATCGCGCAACATTAGTCGGGACGGTGCGCACATTTTCTGAACAAGTGCGCAATGACATTGAAAGAGAAATTGAACAAATTGTCAAAGGAACTTGCCTTGCCAACGGTTGTACGTACGAATACACGTATACGCGCGGCTATCCTCCTGTTGTGAATCATGAAGAAGAAACGAAATTTCTCGTCGCTACCGCTCGCGAAATAGAAGATGTGACCGATGTCGTTGAAATTCAGCCACATATGGGCGGGGAAGACTTCGCTTATTATTTACAACATGTAAAAGGAACGTTTTTCTTTACAGGCGCAAAAGCCGAAACAACAACGATCGCCTATCCGCACCATCATCCGAAATTTGATTTTGATGAACGTGCGATGCTTATTGCAGCAAAAACGCTTGGTCTTACAGCGATCAACTATATGAAAAAAGACGAGAAGCAGTTTTAGTCCGCTTCTCGTTTTTTTCCTACATAAAACATTACCGCAACATAACAGACGAAAACAATAAAAAACGTCCATAACATAACAAAAACACCGTGAGCGATATATGCAACCATCGCGAAAATAAGCGCTTGGCTCATCGCAATAGCAAGTAACACGCGCATGAACGAACGATGCGCCTCAGCAGGCGACAACGGATAAAGAAACAACAGCGGATGACCTCGGTGATACGAACGGATGGAAAGCAGTTGAATAGCTGTGGCATAAGCACACAAAAGAGCGAACCACTCCACACCGCGAGGCAACGTAAAAATAAAGAAGCTGCCGATCGCTGTTAAGCGAACGAACAAGCCGAAATAGTCGCCCGCACGAAAAAATGTGCGTACGTACAAATACGTATACGGTCGCATATGCGAACGTTCAAGTAAACGGAAAAATAACCGAAGCCACGTTTGTTTTTTGACTGTATGTTTGATGTATGGAACATCGACAAACGCATGTGCGAGCCGATAAAATGTTTGCATTCGCTTTCGTTCATCCGCAAGCAACTGCCCCCATTGGATTGCGTTCTCTTTTCCTTTTCGCTCCACATAAAGCGCAATGATAACCATAAACAATAAAGGGACAAGCATCCATACATATTGTTTCAATAATAAAAAATAAAACAACGTCACATTTACTAAAAAGCGAACGAATGTGTGAAAACGATCCCGTCCAATTCGCGACTCCTCTTGCCATTGAACGAACATATTCCACCCTGTTAATAATACAATTGCCATCACGACAACTGAAAGTGGCTGCTTTGAAAACTTCACGTGAAGGGGCAAAAGAACGACGAACACGATGAGCGAAACATACAAATGAAGAAAAAAGCTATATCTTGCCGCGCGCCAAAAATAAGGACGAAGCCGTCTTTCTACCGGAAGAAGAAACACCGCATCCGCTTCTTTGACAAGCGTTCGCACCCCGCCTTGCGTCACCGCAAAAGCGATCAGAAGCGAGCCAACGATCGCGTAAGGAAACGACGTCAGTTCATCGACTGCTCGCTTATAAAATACCGCACCCGCCCCAATACAAATAAATAAGACGAGCAATAAATGGTCGTTAAACATATATCGACCGTACCGTCGCACTTCCGCCATGTGAGCGGTCATTCGCTGTTTCCATAACTGTTTTCCATCAATCATCGTTCGTCTCTTCCTTCGTTAATTCGATATATATATCATCTAACGTCGCATGAGGCATATGTAGCTGTTCTTGAAGCGTTGGCAATGATCCTGTTGCTTTTACTTGTCCGTTATGCAAAATGACGAATGAATCACAATATCGCTCTGCCGTCGCTAAAATGTGCGTTGACATGAGAATGCCTGCCCCTTCTTTTTTTCTTTCCTCAATAAGCTGAAGCAACGCTTGAATGGCGAGCGGATCTAACCCAACAAACGGCTCATCAATGATATAAAGCGGCACGTCTACTAAAAAAGCGCATATAATCATCACTTTTTGCTTCATCCCTTTTGAAAAAAACGCAGGGAACGCACTTAATTTTTTCTCAAGCCGAAACGCCTTCAGCAATTTTGACACGCGCTGTTTATACGCTTCATCCGATACGCCATAAGCCATGGCAGTAAGGCGTAAATGTTCTTCTAACGTTAATTCTTCGTATAAAGCAGGCATTTCGGGAATGTATGTAAATTGCGCCCGATATCGTTCCGGGTCGTCTTGAAACGTCATGCCGTTGATCGTAATCGTTCCTTTGCGCGGTTGCATCAATCCGATCATATGTTTAATCGTCGTGCTTTTTCCTGCCCCATTTAACCCGATTAACGCAACGACTTCCCCTTTTTGTACAGTAAACGATACGTCATCTAAAATGTTTTGCTTCGTATAGCCCCCGAATATGTGTTGAACTTGTAATAGCGCCATCGTCGCTTTCCTTTCTTCATATCATTTCATTATTTTTTATTTTAACAAATGAATAACGAAAAGAAAAACGGGTTATGATAAGTAGCGAAGAGGGGCAAACAAGTAGCAAGTCGCAGTGAGCAACAAAGCAAGTTCAAGAACATGATGAAATGAGGTGTCTACGGGCCGCACATAAGCTAGCCTGTAACAACGAAAACAATCCCTTAAAAAGGGGATGGTCATCTTGAACAACGTCGTACTCACAAACGCGTAACGGACTCTACTCGTAAATGAGGTGTTCCCAAAAGACACGTAATCATGAAGCTCCCTCTTCAATGGGCAGGATGCGATGCGCATCCTGCTCTTTCCGTTTTCGAAACGACAATCGTGTGGTAAAATAAAGACAAAATGGAAAGAAAGGTGGCGTTATGATGAGCGACTGTATTTTTTGTAAAATTATAAACGGAGACATTCCTGCCGCAAAAGTATTTGAAAATGAACATGTCATCGCCTTTTTAGACATTAGTCAAGTGACGAAAGGACATACGCTCGTTGTGCCGAAAGTACATAAAGAAAATGTTTATGAGTTAACTTCAGACATTGCCCAACGTGTATTTGAGGTCGTTCCGACAATTGCCAATGCGATTCGTGAACAGTTTTCCCCAGAAGGCATCAACATTTTAAGCAACAACGGAGAAATTGCGGGACAAACCGTTTTCCATTATCATATGCACATCATTCCGCGATATGGTAAAGGGGACGGGTTTGGAGCGATATGGAAATCACACCAAAGCGACTATACGTTTGATGAATTAAAAGACATCGCCTCACAAATTAAACAAGCTCTATAAAAAAGAAGGTGTCCTCAATGGGCACCTTCTTTCGTTCCAACCGTTTTATTCGCTTTTTAATGCGTCTTTTAACGATTTGTCTTTAATGTCGACATTCGCTTCCTTCATAAGCTCATCTAACTTCGATTGCACTTTAGATGCATCGAGTTTGCTCTTTTTCACTTCATATTCGATGTCTTCTTTCATTTCATCAAACGACTTTTTCTCTTCTTTATCTGTTACTTTAATGATATGGTAGCCAAATTGCGTTTTTACTGGGTCGCTTACTTCACCGACGTTTAACGCATAAGCTGCTTTTTCAAATTCTTCGACCATTTTACCAGGTCCAAACCAACCTAAATCGCCACCGTTTTGAGCAGAACCTGTATCTTTCGAATATTCTTTTGCTAATTTTGCAAAGTCTTCGCCTCTTTCTAATTTCGCTTTCATTTCTTTTGCTGTTTTTTCATCATCTACTAAAATGTGGCTTGCTTTCACTTTCGGCTTATATTCATTGTAATATTTTTTCAGTTCTTCATCTGACACTTTTATGTCTTCCATCGCGGCTTTTTGTCGCAACAAATCAAGTTTTACCATGTTGCGAATCGCTTCTTCTCCATTTTGTTGCACCGCTAAATCATATTGAACGCCGTACATCTCTTTTAAATTTTCAATTTCCTTATCGATTTCTTTATCCGTTACTTTAAATTTTTTGCTTAACACTTTCTCATGTACAAGATCGCGCAACACATCTTTCCCGAAACGCTCCTTCATTTCGTTATATAGCTCGTCTTTTGTAATGTTACCTGCCTTCGTTTCGACGACAACATCTGATCCGTTATTACAAGCCGAAAGCGCAAGCACGGCTGCTGCCGACATTGCAACTGTCCATTTTTTCATTTCCTCACAACTCCTATCTATAAATATACACAAAACATACTATACCATATTTTTTCCGAAAGCTAAAATAAAGCAAGGATGCGCCCATACCTTTTTGCTTCTTTTGACATACAATACATTGTCAAAGCGTCGCAACGCCTTCATATGCGAAAGGAGGTGTCGTTTATGGGTGCAGGAGTAGGATATGCAAACGGATTTGCGTTAATCGTTGTGTTGTTTATTTTATTAATTATCGTTGGTGCAGCTTGGTTATACTAAACGAATGAAAGCTGACAGGGACACTGTCAGCTTTTTTACGCAAATAATACTTCGATGTAGGAAGAAATAAGTAAGATCGTAATAAGGACGTTAATTGTGCGAAACACTTTCGGTTGTTTTTCTTCTGGAATTTCCTTTTGAATACAAAGTGAATTCGTGAGCTGATTGATGATGAAAAGCACAATTGTCGCAAGGGGTATAAAATAAAGCACCAAAACATTCCCCTCCTAGTTTTATGTATTACTCCCCTACTTTACAACGATTTTTTTGATAAATCAATAACAGACATTTCATTTATGCAACAATTCCTGTAAAATAATACACACAAGTACGCAAAAAAAAGGAGTTTCAAAAGATGAGCATCGAACAACGCATGGAAAAACTCGAATATTATTGTTCGCTCATGTTGGACATGATCGCACCAGAAACGAAGCCGTTTTATGCGCTCATCATCCGTCATGGATTAACGAAAGAAGAAGTTGAACGTACATTGCGACTTTGTGAACAATTAAGTGAACAATATAAACAACAAAAAGAGGAAGGATTCGTCATTTTCACCTCGCTTTTTCACGAATTTGCGAGTGCGCTTCATCCGAACCTTCCACTTGCTGAGACGATCGAAGCGTTAAAAAAACAACAATTATTCGTTCCGCTTATGACAGAGTTTCAACGTTTATTACATACGTTCAACGAATGAAGCTACTTCTTCTTTTTGCTCATCTTTCTTTTTTAACTTTCCATTTTCCTCAACAAACTCTTGGTCGATGTTTTGAAAGGAACGTTCAAAAATTTCCATAAAATCGTCCCCATACACATTTCGAATCATACACATCATTTCTAACATTTCTGGAAATTTACCGTACAATTCGTACAGCGGCTGAATTCCTTGAAGAACGGACGTCCGTTTCGGATCATACGATTCCATTAATTTTAATAAAATATCTTCCCCTTTTTCCGTCAGCTCAATGTACGTATTTCGCTTATCGTCTTCTTTTTTCGAAAACGACAACAAACCGCGCTCCTCTAACTTTTTTGAAAAGTTAAATGCCGTTGATACGTGCATCACACCAAACTTTGCGATTTCAGAAATCGATGCCCCTTTTAAATGGTATGCGATCCATAAAATATGATGTTCGTTAATGTTTAAGTCAAATGGTTTAATCCATTGTTGCCAATCTTTTTCGATTGATTTCCACAATGCTTTGCTTAATTGGGCAACCCTTTGACTAAATAACATCGCCTCTTTAACAGAATAATGTCGTTCCGTGCTTTTCATCTCTCCACCCACTTTTTCATATTTCTTTCTTTTTATCTTTTATTATGCCAGTAAAACAATAAATAATAAAGTATTAAATATTAGAATTTTTTAATAAATTAAAATATAGACTTTTCGAACTAGGAGGAACAAACATGGTCATCGCGACGGCGACGCTTGGGTTCATCTTTTTGTATTTGACGATTGCCACATTTTCTATGTTGAATAAAGCGCGCATGTATCCCCCGAAAAAAGTGTTAAAGCAGCGCATGAGTGTATTCGGAAGCCTTGCTCTCTTTTTTATTGCTATGACTTTTTTACTCTTGCGCATGCAGTAGGAACGATATAAGGAAAACCCGACCATAAACGATCGGGTTCTTTTTATTATTGTTGCGGAACGGTATATGTTCGTCTCATCAGCGATTGTACGATCGGATAAATGACGACCATCGCAATCGTATTGACAAACGCTGTTGGAATGACGACAGCAACGAACAACCCGCTAAACGTCGCTCCTCCTGGCAAACCGACAACCGCTAAAGCAACAGCCAAGAACGTCGCACCAGAAATAAACGTACCGATAGCAGTCAGCAATGCCGCTTTCACTGGCGTTGCTTTCGTCTTAAACAGCATCAACAATCCAAAAAAGAGTGTAGCCGTCACCACTTTGTCAACAACGTTCGGGATAAATCCTCCCGGGAAGCTTGTCGTAATCCCCGAAATGATCCCCGTCGCAATAGCTAATAAACTAACAGCCGTTTTGTTTGGGAAGAGCATAATGCCTAAAAACATCATCGTGAGCATCATATCCGGCTTCATTCCAAAGAAGAACCCCGGAATGACTGCGTGCAACACCGCACCAATCCCAACAAAAAGCGATAATAATACTAACGTTCTCGTATTCATTTCTCATCTCTCCTCATCTCATTCTTTTCTCTTCTAAGCTTGTAAACAAGTTTAACAATATTATAGCACTTTAAAGTGACGACGTAAAATAAAAATTTTCAAAAAATATTTTTTCGGAACGTGTCCATAAACTGCACTAACGCTTCGCACGCTTCGATGTCAACCGCATTATAAATCGATGCGCGACATCCACCGACAGACCGATGACCAGCTAATCCAATTAACCCTTTTTCTTTCGCTTCGGCTAAAAACTTCTTTGTAAGTTCCTCATTCGGCAACGTAAACGTTACATTCATATGCGAACGGCTTTCTTTTTTTGCATGCCCTTTGTAAAATCCTTCACTTTCATCAATACAACGATATAATATCGCGGCTTTTTCCGCATTTTTCTTTTCGATCGCTTGCACGCCACCTTGTTCATCTACCCATTCAAGCACGAGCGATAACATATAAATCGCAAACGTCGGTGGCGTATTATATAACGAACGGCTTTCGCTATACGTTCGATAGTTTAACATCGTCGGCAAACGATCGTCCCCTTTCGCCAACAAATCTTTCCGAATAATGACGACCGTCACGCCTGAAGGTCCTAAATTTTTTTGCGCTCCTGCATAAATGAGCGCAAAACGGCTCACATCAATATCACGGCTTAAAATATCGCTTGACATATCGGCAATTAAATCAACGGACACGTTCGGAAATTCACGCCATTGCGTTCCTACAATCGTATTGTTTGACGTAATGTGCAAATACGCAGGACGCTCGGACAGTTCGATATTTGTTGGAATGTATGTATATTGTTCCTCCTTCGACGAAGCTGCTACGTGCGTCGCCCCTACTTTTTTTGCCTCTTTCATCGCTTTATCCGACCATGAGTCCGTCAACACATAGTTGCCGACTTCCCCTTCCTTCAACAAGTTCATCGGCACCATAGAAAATTGTAAACTTGCTCCCCCTTGTAAAAAAAGCACATCATGCGTATCAGGAATGTTCATCAACTTGCGCAGCAACATTTCTGCGCGCTCATGCACCGCATCATATTCTTTGCTTCGATGGCTCAGTTCCATCACGGACATGCCTGTTTGTTGAAAGTTGAGCAATTCTTTTTGTGCTCGCTCTAATACTGCTAGCGGCAAAGCAGACGGTCCTGCATTAAAATTGTACGCTCGCTTCACACTTTTCTCCCCCTCATGTCATGTAATAATATATATCCTAACACGAAACGCAAAAAAATGAAGAAAAATTTTTGTGAATTTTTAAAAAAGAAAAAAGACCTTGTTATTCCAAGGCCTTTTGTCGCTGCTGACGCGCTTGACGAATGCGCTCCATATACACTTCTCCTTCTTTCTCTAGCAACATTTCATCTATTTTTCGCTCTTCTCTCGCCGTGCGAATGGCCATATATCCGCTAATTATAATCCCAGCAAGAAGCAATGTAATAAGCATACATATCCCCCTTTAAGCTTGTCTTACTTTACACATATGCGAACAATCGGAAAAATAGACGTATAAAAGAAGGAAATGATTACGAAGGAGCGAATACATGCAAAGGAAAGGGGTGGAGAAATTGAAAACATATACGTTAACCGTTTTTGAAAAGACAGGAGAAAAACTGCTTGATGAAACATTTACTGCCGCCAACGATGACGAAGCAAAACGAATTGGCGAACAAAAATTAAAAGAAAAACAGTTAGAACATAAAACGCATCGTTGCACAACATCAAGCGGTAAACTTATTTTATTTCATCGATAAAGCCCCGATCATGTCGGGGCTAAAATAATTGTTCCATCATTTTCAATTTTTCGTTCGTATAATGTTCATAATGTTCGTTATACACTTTCGGTTCTTTCGGATTCGCAAAATGCGTAATCGCTTTTGTTTCCGGGTGGACGAATTTGCTCGATGCGCCACATCCTAATCCGATAATCGACTGTTGTTCTTCCATAATCATAATGTTATAAATACTTTCTTGACCAGGCAAAGCATAACCGACGTTTTCTAAATTGCCGAGAATGTTTTTCTGGCGATATAAATAATACGGTACATATCCTTTTTCCTTCGTCCATCGTTCCGCGCGCTTCATCATTTCACTAATTTCATCACGATCTGCGACTTTATACTTTTCTTTATTTTTCGTCATTTCTGAAGCGCGCTTAAACGACAGCGTATGCACCGTCAACGATTCCGGCATCAATTTTTCTGTTTGTTCGAGCGTATAATGAAATTGCTCAACGCCTTCCCCTGGCAAACCGATAATTAAATCCATATTAATATTGTTCATGCCTGCTTCACGAGCAAGATGAAATTTCTCAATCGTCTCTTCAACCGTATGATGACGACCGATCGCTCGCAACGTTTCTTGAATGTATGATTGCGGATTAATGCTAATGCGGTCGATGTTCCATTTTTTCAGCACCGCTAGCTTCTCCGATGTGATCGTATCTGGTCTTCCTGCTTCAACTGTAATTTCACGCACGCGCTCGATGTTTGGAAAAACGCGATACATATGCGCATATAGCGCATCCATCTCCTCAGCTGTAATGCTTGTCGGTGTGCCGCCACCGTAATAAATCGTCGTAATTGGAATGTTACGCTCTTTCAGAAACCGTCCAATTTGTTCCATTTCATAATGCAATCCGAATAAAAACGAATCGACAGACCCTTGTTTTCCTTGAATCGCATAGGCTGGGAACGTACAATACGCACATTTCGTTGGACAAAACGGAATACCGATATAAATGCTCACTTCTTTCGATAAATCGTATAAATCCGGCACAACCGTCAACTGACGATCAACAATGTGTTGCATAAGCTCAATTTTCTCGTCCGTCACTAAATAATCTTCACGCAATGTGCGATGCGCTTCTTCTTTCGTGAAACCGGAACGTAATTTTTGATGAAGTAACTTTACCGGACGAACACCTGTTAAAATCCCCCACTGTTGCACAACGCCTGTGTATTGCTGCAATAGTGATAAATATATATGCGAAACCGCATGTTTTACTTGCTTCATGCGTCCTTTTTCTTCTTCTGTTTTCCAAAACCGTTCGTAATGAGCCGTATGCGTGCGACTATGTTCATCTTGCAACGTACCAACAACGACGAGCTGTTCTCCTTGTTGCACATGAATCGTCACACGCACATTCGCTTCTTCTGTTCGTGCGAAGGAGAGCGTTTGCTCTTCAAAAAATAAACCGGTAATAACCTCTAAAGAACGTTGAAAACGATCAACCGGCTCAAGCCCACAAATGTCAATACGCAATGAAATCACCTTTCGCTTCAAAGTATTAAACTCATTTAAGTGTACAGAAGAAGCGAAAAGCTCGTCAAGAAACGGAAATCATTTTTTCTCTGTCGTGCGAATTTGCCGTAAAAATTGTGGGCGATGTTGTTTTCGAAAATGTTCTTTAATCATATAAGCAACACCTAGTTGCTCGTTTGAGCGCGTCACCCAATCAGCAACCGCTTTTACTTCATTTGGCGCATTCCCCATCGCAACGCCAAGACCAGCCGCTTCAATGGCTGGCATATCATCCATATGATCGCCGATCACAACCATTTCTTTTAACGAAATACCGAGTTCGTTTCCGAGACGAATGAGCCCGTTTAGTTTTGAAACGTTTTTTGGCAACAATTCGATTTTCCCGTCGCTCATGGTGAGGGAGATCTCTGGAAACGCACGTTCCATCGTTTCGACGATTTCATCACATTCGTCTTCGTTTGAATAAAAGACGTCAATTTTCATGACATCAATCGGATCATTGCGCAGCACATCACTTAATGAATCAACAAATTGCGCTGGGTAAAAAAACGGATCCCCTAAAATCGTTCTCGCGATCATATTGTTTTTTACTTTTTTTCGATTCCCGATCGAATACCGTTCATGAAGTAAACGAACGTTGCAATTGAAATGCTCAAGCACATGCACAATATCAAACGTTTTTTGTGCTGGAATGACCGACTCATATAACTTTTCTTCTAATGACTTCGCAACGAGCGCCCCTTGAAATGTCACTAAATACGAATCTAATTTCAACGCTTTCGCCACTTTTTTGGCCGACAAAAAGTTTCTTGACGTCAACAACGTAACATATACGTCTTTTTTCTTCACAAAATCGATCGCTTCTTTCGTTTTTTTCTCTAATTTTCCGTTTGATTTTAATAACGTACCGTCAATATTGAGCGCAAGCAATTTATACATGATCGTCCCCCCTTGATGTCATGGCTTCATTCATACGTATGACAAGGGTATAAAAAAAAGAACACCCATTTTCATGAGTGTCCGTCATATAGCTGTTCAATTGGTTGAATCATCGCAGCCATCGCTTGAGCAAACAATTCGTTTAAACGTTCCTCTGCCTGAATAAGCCGCGCGATATTTTCGTTCATTTCAATGACGTGCAAATGTTGTTGCAACAATTCGACATCTGCATCGCTGACCGGAAATCCGCTCATTTGTTTTTGTTGAAGCTGTTTTTGCAACGTGCGAAATTTCGCAAATAATTGATGTGCTGTCGGGTCGCGTTGCACTTGCTCATAAGCGCGACGAAGCTCGGCAAACGGTTCACTCATACGAATCGCTGTCGAAAGTTCGTGAATAGTTTGAAGGACGTCCATGCGACACGCTCCTCTCCTTTTTCCCTCTCTTTTTACGATATGAGTGAAGCCGTCGCTGTATGTCTACTGTTGAATGAAAAACGTAATGCAACCTTGAATGAGTCCGATGACTCCACCTAACAAAGCTCCTAAATACGTAATCATTTTAAACTCCCGGCGCGAAATTGTTAAAATCATTTCCTCTAGTCGTTCCACAGAAAACGATGCCACTTCTTCCCGAACGATGTCTTGCAAATGAAGACGCTTCATCCATTTTTCAATTCGCTCAGAAGTGAATTGTAAAAGAAAACGAACGAATATCGGCAATGAAGCGCGCACATGAGAAGCGACAAGCGGACCGAGTGGCTGTTGAAGCGGCTCTTGCACGATCGTTGCTGTCAGTCGCTTGATCCATAACACAATTTTTTCATGGCCGATCATTTGCTCCACGTCTTGCACATGTATCGCCTTCACTTTTTCCCATTCGTTTGTAAATAGTTGCACAAGCAATTGTTTTGCCCCGTCACTTTGTAAAAATTTCACGATTTCCGGGCGAATTTTGTCCGCTAAGCTGACGTTGCCAAGGAACATTTGAATCATATTCCCAAACATGCCGCGGCTTTGTAAAAATTCATTAATCATTTGTTCAATTTGCCGCTCCCCTTGCTCACTCTCTACATACGTGCGCAAACGAAACAATAAACGATCGGCGATGGAAGGAATGGCATGATCAATTTTTTGTAATAACTCACTTGGAATCATGCGATAAAGCGGTTGTTCACTATATTGTGACATCATCGTTTTATATTTTGTTTCAATCCACATTTCAGCGATTTGCTCAGGATGCTTAACACCGAATCGCTCAAGCCAATCGGCAACCGTCCGATCCGATTGTAGCCAACGTTCGATTTCTTCTTGCACATAGTTTGTCATATCCCGAACAAACGCTTCATCGTTTAGCTTCCGACGCAGTCCGTCCGCTGTTAATAAATGTTCAACGACCATACGCCCAAGTTGTTCCGCTAATTCTTCTCTCCGCTTCGGAATCAATCCCGGTGTAAATGGGATTCTTCTTCCTGCGATATATATTGGGCGATACGGACGAAACAGCATTTTAATCGCGAGTGAATTCGTCATTCCTCCGATCAATGCGCCAACCGCAATCATAAACAATAAATAAAGAAAAAGCCCCATAATGATCTCCCTTCTGTCCATAAGCTGTTCTAACCATTCATTATAGGGCTTGTCCGTTATGAGTGCAAACGTGTGATAATTGTTGAGTCAGTCAAGACTTTGTGGAGAACATTTTTTCGGTTCACTACGGGTGTTGTCAATCACTAGTTAGCGAACCATTTTCAGGAATTGATATCGTAAGCGCTTTTGGACTCTCATCCCTCATCTTGAAGTGATGATATTGTATTCCATTTTTTTACACCCAACCAAAATCCCGAAGCGCCGACAACGCTTGATGGATCGGCGTCCCGGATGACCGCTGCAGACACGGTAGATTCTGACGCACCACATCTGCCCACAACCGTCCTGCCTTCCGTTTGGCCTGTTCAACCCGCTTGGAC
>NZ_JXTH01000003.1 GCF_000836725.1 Anoxybacillus thermarum
CCAAAAGGGCCGCCAACAAGACAGCGAACACCTTTTGAAGAGTTCTGACTAATTGTTCCTCCAGCTCTTTTAATAAAGGCCATTCTGTGGTAAAATGTTTCATGGACTCTCTCCCTCCTGTTTTATTGATGTTGGTCATCACCATCATAGCAGGGAGAGAGTCCTTTTTGCATGACATTTGCTTTTTTCTACCGCGCTTCGCTTGGTGGCCCCGACGAGCGTCGCGAACAAAAGTTCGCAACCCTCGTCGGGGAATCATTCCTGAATGTCACCCACAAATATTTTACTCACACTTTTGTCACTTTTTGTCATAATTTGTTTTGTTTCTGTTCGTTTTTTTGCACAACATAAAATCATTGTTCATATGGCTCTCATTATCGGTGCTTTATCGCTTCTTCTACTTTCTATTCGTGCATGCGATGTTTATTTTTCTGGAAGCATAAGTGCATTAGCGTTCACGGTGATGGGAAATTGTTTCGTTTGGCTGTTGATCGGCTGGCGTTTTTCGCTTGTGTATTTTGTCATTTCGGGCATTGTCGGCATCATTCTTCTTTTTTCTTCATTTTTCATTTAAAAAAATTTACATACAGGGCTTTTCCTTTATGGGAATTTAAAGTACAATAAAATTGTTTGTAACGTTTTCATTTTGAAAAACATGCTTTATTACATAAGGGAGGGTAAAGTATGAATCGCAATCCGTTAATCCCATTTGCACTTATTATGGTGATGGGAATTGGCCTCATTTTCTTTCTGTCTGTAAAAGGCCTCGGGGATATGAAAGAAGTTGCGAAAGAGAAAGAAGGCGGCGCGAAGACAGAAGAAACAGCAGCTGCAGGTCCAGAAGACATTTACAAAAAAAGCTGTGTTGCATGTCACGGCGCGAACTATGAAGGCGGCGTTGGTCCGGCATTAAAAGGTGTCGGTGATCGTCTATCTGTTGACCAAATTAAAGACGTGCTAGTAAACGGTCGCGGAAGCATGCCAGCTGGATTAGTCCCTGCGGATCAAGCAGAAGAAATGGCAAAATGGCTTTCTGAATTAAAATAAACGGAGAAGAAAGATCCCTTTACTTCGGTGAAGGGATTTTTCGTTTCTTATAAAACATGATAAACTGAAGAAAAAAGTGTGGTGATCATCGTGAACGAATTACAGCTATCTAAGCGATTGCAAACAGTTGTTTCATTTATTCCAAAAGGAAGCGTACTAGCAGACATCGGTTCAGATCATGCGTATTTGCCGTGTTACGCGTATTTGCACGGATACATAACAAAAGCAGTTGCAGGGGAAGTAGCGGACGGACCGTTTCGTTCTGCCAAACAACAAGTCGAAAAGTGTGGGCTTTCTCACGTCATTTCCGTTCGAAAAGGGGATGGACTACAAGTTGTGGCCCCGAATGAAGTCGATTGTGTAACAATTGCAGGGATGGGAGGAACGCTTATCTCAAACATTTTAGAAGCAGGAAAGGAAAAATTGGCATCCGTTCAACGTTTAATTTTACAACCAAATGTCGGTGCACATATTGTGCGAAAATGGTTGCTAGACAATGAATGGGAATTAATTGATGAACGCATTTTAGAGGAAGATGGGCAAATGTACGAAGTGCTCGTTGCAGACCGTGGCGATCCTTATCGTCCGTATACGCAACTTCATGTTGAGCTGTTGCTCGGTCCGTTTTTATTGAAAGAACGAAACGAAGTATTTGAAAAAAAATGGGCAATGGAAATGAAGCATTGGCAAAACGTTATCGAGCAATTGAAATATGCGAAAACGGAAGAAGCGGTCAAAAAAAGACAACAATTTGTTGACACGTTACAGATGGTAGAGGAGGTTTTGAAGCGATGAAGACGCCGAACGGATATGAAGTCATTCAATTGTTTGAACAGTTTGCCCCAAAACATTTAGCGATGGAAGATGATAAAATCGGGTTGCAAATCGGCACGCTAAATAAACCGATTCGCCGTATCATGATTACGTTAGATGTATTAGAACATGTTGTCGATGAAGCGGTCGAACAAAACATTGATTTAATCATTGCGCATCATCCGCCAATTTTCCGGCCTCTCAAACATATTGTTACCGATCAACCGTACGGTCGTATGATCGAAAAATGTATAAAACACGATATTGCGATTTATGCGGCGCATACAAATTTAGATATTGTAAAAGGTGGGGTAAATGATTGGCTCGCTGAAGCGCTTCAGCTGCAAAACGTTGATGTTCTTGTGCCCACGTATGAAGAACCGCTGAAAAAGCTTGTTGTATACGTGCCGCGCACACATGCGGATGCAGTAAGAAAAGCGATTGGTGATGCGGGGGCTGGACATATCGGAAATTATAGCCATTGTACATTCAATAGCGAAGGAATCGGGACGTTTCGACCAGAGGAAGGAGCTAATCCGTTTATCGGTCAACAAGGAACGTTAGAAACAGTGGAAGAAGTGCGCATAGAAACGATTGTTCCTGCGCGTCTGCAAAGAAAAGTTGTTCAAGCGATGTTACAAGCACATCCGTACGAAGAAGTGGCATATGATATATATCCGCTTGAAAATAAAGGAACGACATATGGGCTTGGACGAATTGGGACGTTAAGCGAAGAAATGACATTGCAACAATTTGCTGAACATGTGAAACATACATTGCGTGTACCAGCTGTTCGTGTTGTTGGCGAATTGACGAGTCGTGTACGAAAAGTTGCAGTTATCGGCGGAGATGGAAACAAGTATATTCATCAAGCGAAAATGAGGGGTGCGGATGTGTATGTTACTGGCGACTTATATTATCATGTGGCACATGATGCACTAATGCTCGGCTTGAATGTCGTTGATCCGGGACATCATGTCGAAAAAGTGATGAAAGAAGGGGTGGCGAACGTATTAAAAACGATGTTTGCAAAACAAAAATTTGATGTCGATATATACGTATCACAAGCTCATACGGAACCGTTTACGTTTATATAAAAAAGAGGCTTATTCGCCTCTTTTTTTCACTTTTGGTAAAATTTTTTCAAGCGGAACTTTTCGTTCTCTTTTCCATGTTTCAGGATTGTTCGGGTCGAACTGTTCCAAAAAATCAATGACTTCTTTTGTAATCGGTGTCGGTGTAGATGCGCCGGCAGTAACTGCTACTTTTTTGGCGTCTTTAATCCATTCGATGTTGATTTCAGTCACATCCGCTACACGATATGCTTTCGTTCCAGCAATTTCTTCAGATACTTGGGCAAGTCGGTTTGAATTATTGCTTCTCGGATCACCGACAACGATCGTGACATCTGCTTCTTTTGCTTGTTCAGCGACCGCTTCTTGCCGCACTTGTGTAGCTAAACAAATTTCACGATGCATTTCAACATGTGGATATTTTTCTTTTACTTTTTCCATAATATGTGCAACGTCCCATTGGCTCATTGTCGTTTGGTTCGTAACAATAATATGTTTTGCTTGAATATTTAGTTGTTCTACATCTTCAGGTTTTTCAATTAAATGAACGGCGTGTGGCGCAACGCCGACAGCCCCTTCTGGTTCAGGGTGCCCTTTTTTTCCGATGTAAATGACTTCGTATCCGTTCGCTACTTTTTCCCGAATAAGCTCGTGTGTTTTTGTCACATCTGGGCATGTAGCGTCAATAGTGACAAGCCCTTTTTCTCTTGCTCGCTGTTTTACTTCAGGTGAAACGCCGTGAGCAGTAAAAATGACTGTGCCGCGATCGATGTTTTCTAAAATTTCAAGTCGATTCGGACCGTCAAGTGTAATAATTCCTTCTTGTGCAAACGCATCTGTCACATGTTTATTATGAACGATCATGCCTAAAATGTAGATCGGTCTTGGCAGCGTCGGATCGAGAGCGGCGTTGCGGGCGATGACCATCGCATCAACGACTCCGTAACAATATCCGCGTGGCGTAATTTTAATGACTTCCATATGGATCGCTCCTTCTTGGCGTGTTTGTCGTATTCATTATATAAAAGAAGGAGCGAACATACAAAAGTTAAATATATAGTTTTGGCACAGATTTCCCTTTTTCATTCGTTTTTTCTTGTTTTCGTTCGCGTTTTGTTGGAATTGGGCGTTGTTTTTTTAGGGGTTGTTGCTCTGTCGTTGCCGCGCTCGTTGCGTGTGCTGTTTCGTTTGTTTCGCTTGCTGTTTTAGTTGTTTCGTTTGTTGTGTCTGATTGTTTAAATTCGCGAAAAAGGCGCATCATCGATGGAACGCTTTTAATGAGTGGACCGTATTGTTGCACCATTGGTGTAATCGTTTGGACCATGTTTAACATTTTTTGTACATTCGTTAACATTGAATCGATACTTGGCAATGCACCGCCAGCACCAAACGTTTGAGCAGGAAATTGGCTGCCAAACAATCGGGAAAACATGCCCCCCTGTGCTTGGCGCATCATCGGTTGTTGCCACATAGACGGCATAGGCGAACGGGAAGGTGGAAACATGAATGGATGTCGCAATGAAGTTCCTCCTTTCTGTATGAAGTGAAGGTTTGCGTTTTTTTATCTATACTACGATATGCAGAAAAGCTCATATAGTTGAATGAACCGTTTATGTTCGTATATAATATGTAACTGGTCTATTTTTTTACTGAAGAAGAAAGGGGATGAGAAACTATGTTTGAACGTTTTTCGTTTCATCCGTTTATCATAGAAGCGCTTCATCATTTAAAGTTTCATAAACCAACACCCATTCAAGAGCGTGTCATTCCTGCTGTCTTGCGTGGAGAGAGCGTGATCGGACAATCACAAACGGGAACAGGAAAGACGCATGCGTATTTATTGCCAATCATCGAGCGCATTGATCCGCACGTTGAGGAAGTACAGGCGGTTATTACAGCGCCGACGCGTGAGTTAGCTACGCAAATTTATCATGAAGTGTTAAAAATAACGAAATTTTGTCCAAATGATCATCGCATTACAGCGCGTTGTTTTGTCGGTGGAACAGATAAATTACGATCGATTGAGAAGTTGAAAACACAACCTCATATTGTTATTGGCACGCCGGGGCGCGTGTACGATCTCGTTCGCGAACAAGCGCTATTTGTTCATACGGCTCGCATGCTTGTTATTGATGAGGCAGATGTCATGCTTGATATGGGATTTATTACAGATGTCGATCAAGTGGCAGGACGAATGCCAGAAGATTTACAAATGCTCGTCTTTTCAGCGACGATTCCAGAAAAGTTAAAGCCGTTTTTGAAAAAATATATGGAGCACCCAACACATATTCATATTGCTCCGAAACAAGTGGCGGCACCAGCCATTCAACATATTTTGATCCCGCTTCGCCATCGTGATCGTTTGCAGCTTTTACACGATATATTAGTTAGTTACAATCCATATTTAGCTATTGTTTTTGTAAACACGCGTAAAACGGCCGATGAAGTAGCGAATGGTTTAATTGAAAAAGGATTAAAAGTAGGAGTGTTACATGGGGATTTAACTCCACGTGAGCGGAAAAAGATGATGAAAGCGATTCGTGATTTACAATTTCAATACATTGTCGCAACAGATTTGGCGGCGCGTGGAATTGATATTGAAGGTGTCAGCCACGTCATCAACTATGAACTGCCAGCGGATTTAGATTTTTACGTACATCGTACGGGGCGAACGGGCCGTGCAGGTTATGCTGGTATGGCAACAACGATTTACGAACCATCTGATCAACATGCGCTAGTGAAGTTAGAGAAAAAGGGAATTCATTTCCTTCATCGCGATTTCCGTCATGGCGAATGGATTGAGCTTGATGCGTGGAACGGGCGGAAAAAAGAGAAAAAAGATGAAGTTGAGCAACTCGTTGAAAAAATAGCGAAAAAACAAAAGAAAGTCAAACCGGGATATAAGAAAAAATTGCGAGAACAGTTGAAAAAACAAAGAGCGAAAAAGAAATAAGGGAGAGAAAGATGTGTTAAAAATTGGTTCGCATGTTTCGATGAGCGGGAAAGAAATGTTATTAGCTGCAAGTAAAGAAGCGGTATCTTATGGAGCAAATACGTTTATGATTTATACGGGGGCACCACAAAACACAAGGCGTAAACCGATTGAGGAGCTAAACATTGTTCAAGGGCTTGCCCATATGAAACAACATGGGATTGAAGAAATTGTTGTGCACGCCCCGTACATTATTAATATCGGAAATACAATCAATGCAGATACGTTTTCGCTTGGCGTTTCTTTTTTACGTTCCGAAATTGAACGAACAGAAGCGATTGGTGCGAAGCAGCTCGTCCTTCATCCTGGTGCGCACGTCGGTGCAGGTGTGGAAGCAGGCATTGCAAAAATTATTGAAGGATTAAACGAAGTCATTACCAATGACCAACAAGTGCAAATTGCCTTAGAAACGATGGCGGGAAAAGGGTCTGAATGTGGCAGTCGCTTTGAAGAGTTAGCAAAAATCATTGACGGTGTCACGCATAACGATAAGCTTTCTGTTTGTTTTGATACATGTCATACACATGATGCGGGATACGATATTGTGAACGATTTTGATGGCGTATTAGAACAATTTGATCGCATTATCGGGCTTGATCGTCTAAAAGTATTGCATATTAATGATAGTAAAAATCCGTGTGGAAGTCGGAAAGACCGTCATGAAAATATCGGTTTTGGTTATATCGGTTTTGATGCGCTAAATTATATTGTGCATCATCCACGGCTTATGCACGTCCCAAAAATTTTAGAAACGCCATATGTTGGGGAGAAAGCAGCGGCGAAACCGCCATATCAATTTGAAATTGCGATGTTGCGTGCGCAACAGTTTGACCCAAACGTTCGAGAGAAAATTGTCGAGTAGAAGGCTGTCTGTGGGCAGCCTTCTTACTGTATAAATTGTCGAATGAAGTCATTAGCTTGTTTAGCAAGTTGTGGTGATGTGCGCTGGGCGAGTTCGCGAATCCAATTTTTCCTCGCTTGTTCATTAAACATATCGATCGTTTTTTCACGCATCATTTGAATGATCGTTTCGGCGTCTTTTTGGGAAAGTGGAACGTTATATTCCTTCGCATACATCATTAATTCATTTGCCGTGATGGATTTCATTTTATGCTGGACGATTTTATGATACACATTCACGTAACATCCCTCCTTGTTTACCATATGAGAAGAAAGAAGGAAGCGTGCAATGGTATAATGAAAATAGATGAAGGGGGAGATTTATTTGAAAAGACAACATAAAAAAGAGACGATTAGCCATTTAATGTATCGTGTCGTGATGATGACGGTCGGTGCGACGCTTGCTGCGTTATCGATCGAATTGTTTTTAGTGCCTAATGAAATCATTGATGGTGGAGTCATCGGTATATCGCTTATTCTTGATCGCATTCTTCCAAACTACGCATGGTTGAACTTTGCCACGCTTGTCATTTTACTCAATGCGCCATTTATGTATTTCGGTTATAAACAAATCGGAAAAACGTTTATGCTCTCCTCTCTCTATTCGATCATTGTATTAGCTGTCATGGAGCGGTTGTTTCATCATGTATCTCCATTTACAACGGATTCCATTTTAGCAACGGTGTTTGGCGGAGCCATTCTCGGCGCTGGGGTAGGGCTTGTGATTCGCCATGGTGGTTCATTAGATGGCACAGAAATTTTAGGTATTTTAATGACGAAAAAGTTGCCATTTTCTGTTGGAGAATTTGTCATGTTTACAAACGTTTTTATTTTTACTTGGGCCGCATTTGTATTCGGACCAAAGCAAGCGATGTACTCCGTTTTAACTTATTATATCGCTTTTAAAACGATTGATACGGTCATTCAAGGATTAGATGAAACAAAAGCAGTGCTTATCGTATCAGATCGTTACGAAGAAGTATCAGATGCCATTTTAAATCGACTTGGCCGTGGAACGACGAAGTTGATGGGAAAAGGCGGATATACAGACGAACAAAAAGAAGTGATTTATGCCGTTGTTACTCGTCTGGAAGTGACGAAGCTAAAATCAATTGTATATGAAATTGATTCGAATGCGTTTATTACGATTATGAATACACAAGAAGTGCGTGGAGCAAAATTTAAGTCTGCTATTCATTAATGAAAATAAATGCGTTATACTATGAATCGGAATCATTTTGAATTAAGGTGGTCAAACGATGGACGATATTTTACGTATAGAAGACGTGTCGTTTCGATATGACGATGAAGATGTACTGCAACATATTCATTTTCACATTCCGAAAGGTGCTTTCGTTGGTTTAGTTGGTCCGAACGGGTCAGGGAAATCAACGCTGCTAAAATGCATTTTGCGATTGTTAAAACCGCAAACAGGGCGCATTTTTTTATTCGGCACGCCAATTGAGCAGTTTAAAGATTGGCATAAAATTGGATTTGTCTCTCAAAAGGCAAACAGTTTTAATACCGGATTTCCTGCGACAGTATATGAAGTTGTAGCGAGCGGTTTAGCTGGAAAGCTCGGATTATTTCGTCGATTAAAAAAAAGCGACGAAAAAGCAGTATATGAAGCGATTGATGCAGTTGGCATGAGCCCTTTTATTCATCGAAACATTGGAGAACTTTCGGGTGGGCAACAACAACGTGTATTTATCGCACGTGCGATTGTGTCACAACCTGAATTTTTAATTTTAGATGAGCCAACTGTTGGGGTTGATGTGCATCATGTACAAAGCTTTTACGACATGCTTGAACGATTGAATAAACAACATCATATGACATTGCTTCTTGTGACGCACGATATTGGAACGATTACGGAAAAAGTGACGCATGTCGCTTGTTTAAACAAACATTTGCATTTCCATGGAAGCGTGCAACAGTTTGCGCAGCTGAAAACAGAAGATTTAGCATCATTTTACGGGCATCATCTTCACCTACTTGCCCATGACCATGCATAGAAAGAGGGGGAGATTATGCTAGAGGCGTTATTTCAATATGAATTTTTACAAAATGCGTTTATTGTTGGCATATTAATTGGGCTCATCGCTCCTCTTTTAGGTGTGTTTATTGTCGTACGGAGATTATCGCTTATTGCGGATGCGTTGAGTCATGTCACGCTTGCAGGAATTGCGGCCAGTTTACTTGTACAAAAAACGTTTGTCATGGGGGCGACATTCAACCCGATTTATGTGGGCATGGCGTTTTCGGTTGCTGGTTCGTTATTTATTGAAAAGTTGCGTACCGTATATAAGCATTATCAAGAATTAGCGATTCCGATCATTTTATCAGGAGGCATCGGCTTAAGCGTCATTTTTATTTCACTTGCGGATGGCTTCAATACTGATTTGTTTTCATATTTGTTCGGAAGCGTTAGCGCGGTAAGCCGAACGGATGTATGGACAATTAGCATCATTTTTTTCATCGTGTTTGCTGTTATTTTTCTGCTCTATAAAGAGTGGTTTATTTTATCATTTGACGAAGAATATGCCCAAGCATCAGGAGTAAAGGTAAGGGCGCTTCATTTCGTTTTCATCGTGTTAGTTGCTCTTGTCATTGCCGCATCGATGCGAATTGTCGGTATTTTGCTCGTCTCATCGCTCATGACGCTTCCTGTTGCCGCAAGCATTCGAATCGCAAGAGGATTTAAACAAGCGTTATGGTTGTCAGTTCTATTTGGTGAGCTTGCTGTCATTGTCGGTTTATTTCTTTCATATTATTTGAATTTAGCTCCCGGCGGAACGATTGTGTTGTTAGCTGTTTGTATATTAATTGGTGCGATCGTGTGGAGAAAATGGAAGAGAGGATGACGAAGCGTGAACGTTTCTGAAGCGCTACGGTTAATGAAAGAAAAGGGGTTTAAGTATACAGGAAAGCGCGAAGAAATGCTTGAGCTGTTTGCAAAAACAGATAAATATTTAACGGCAAAAGATGTGCTTGATGTAATGAAAGATCGGTATCCGGGACTTAGTTTCGATACAGTTTATCGCAACTTGGCGTTATTTGTTGAGCTCGGCATTTTAGAAATGACTGAGCTGTCTGGAGAGAAGCGCTTTCGGTTTACATGTAATGTGCATCACCACCATCACCATTTTATTTGCATGTCGTGCGGAAAAACGAAAGAACTTGTAACGTGTCCGATGAATGAATTAGCGGAAGATTTGCATGGATATACGATTTCAGGACATAAGTTTGAAGTGTACGGAACATGCCCGATGTGCCAACAACAAGCTGACGTGTAATGTCAGCTTGTTGTTGTGAGTAATTGTTCTACTCGTTGTTTTGCTTCATACCAATTGTACACGCGAATGACGCCTTTTGGGAGCGGACCGCGATTGTAAGGGGTATCAAATAAAATGACAGGAATGAGACATTGTTCAGCAATATCGCAAGCGTTATCGTATTTATCTTCAAAAAACATGTCGATTTTATATTTCTTTACTGCTTCAATTTTATCGTGTGAACCGATCAGTTCGATATGATGGTAATGAACGCCTTGTTGTTGAAACCATTTTTCTGTGATTTCATATAAGTGGCGACCTCGTGCACTAATGTAATACAACTCATATTCATCTTTCCAACTATTAATGACCTCTAATGCTCCGTTCGCAAGAGGTGCTTCGCTGTAGATGATCGGTTCGTATTGTTCCATCCATTCATTTAATTTTTCTTCCGTTGTATCTAAAAAAGGAACTAAATCGTAATCCGTAATATCATCAAGCGTTAAATTTTTTTGGAACGATTTGTTTAAATATGGAATAAACGTACTTGGACATGTTACTGTCCCATCAATATCGATCCCAAATCGCCGTTTGATCATGTTTGTTCATCCTTTCTATGATGTGCTTTTCTCGCCCATTATATCATTGACATAAAGTAACATCTATAATGACGTATCGCTTATTGCATAATAATAGTGCTCCTCATTTTACGAAAGCGAGGGAATTGTCATGGACAATGAACGTCAGCGTCGAGTGTACGATAACGAACGAATAGATACTTTTCCGAATGTTGAGCGAGATTTTATGGAAGAAACAGCAGGTGAAATTGCTGAGCCAATCCGATTTTCTGAAAGAAAAGTCGATCGTGAAGAAAACGGTCGTGGCGTTGGCTGGCTTGCACTTGCGTTATCGGTTGTTTCTCTTTTCTTAATGCCAGTCATCATGGGGGCAGCCGGTATTATTTTCGGCTTCATTGCCCGGCGTCGAGGAGCAGAAACGTTAGGGGCTTGGGCGATTGGAATTGGAGCTGTTTCCATTATTTTAAGCTTTTTCGTCCGATTTTGGTAAATAAGAGGGGAATATTCCCCTCTTATTTTTGCTTTCCTTTCAATGCATATTCTTCCGCTAATTTGTCAATTTCTTTTTTCAATTCTTCAACCATTGTTTCTTCAGGCACTTTACGAACAATTTTTCCGTGACGGAACAATAATCCTTCGCCGCGTGCCCCTGCAATGCCGATGTCAGCTTCGCGCGCCTCTCCTGGCCCGTTGACCGCACAACCGAGAACGGCTACTTTAATTGGCGCTTGAATTTGGGCAATATATTCTTCAATTTCATTTGCAATACGAATTAAGTCAATTTCAATTCTTCCGCATGTCGGACAAGAAATTAATGTCGCAGCGTTTGCCGCAAGACCGAATGTTTTCAACAATTCACGTGCTACTTTTACCTCTTCGACAGGGTCAGCGCTAAGGGATACACGTACCGTATTGCCAATTCCTTTACTTAAAATGGCACCAAGTCCCGCAGCACTTTTCACTGTTCCTGCAAATAGCGTACCCGATTCCGTAATGCCAAGATGGAGCGGATAGTCGAACGTGCGTGCAGCTTTTTCATATGCTTCAATCGCTAAACGAACATCGGAAGCTTTCAGCGAAACGATAATGTCATAAAAATCAAGGTCTTCTAAGATGCGAATATGATGCAACGCGCTTTCGACCATGCCATCTGCAGTCGGATAGCCGTATTTTTCTAAAATGCGTTTTTCGAGTGAACCAGCGTTTACCCCGATGCGAATCGGAACCCCACGCTCTTTTGCAGCTTTTACAACCGCTTCTACTTTTTCCCGCTTTCCGATGTTTCCGGGGTTAATCCGAATTTTATCTGCTCCGTTTTCAATCGCTTTTAAAGCAAGGCGGTAGTCGAAATGAATATCGACAACGAGCGGAATATTGATGCGTTTTTTTATTTCAGCAATCGCATCTGCTGCTCTTTCGTCTGGGCAAGCGACGCGAACGATTTGGCATCCAGCTTCTTCGAGTCGATGTATTTGAGCAACGGTTTCTTCTACATCATGCGTTTTTGTCGTCGTCATACTTTGAATGACGACTTCGTTATTCCCGCCAATTGTAATGTTCCCGACGCGAACGGGGCGGGTTTTCGAACGATGAATGATTTCGCTCACGAGTCAATCGCTCCTTTAACGTATTAATCGAATCATTTTTTATTGTAGCAATGTTTCTTGTTTGTTGACAACGTTTTTGCTATTTCTGCTCATAGTACGGAATGCGGTACGTTTTTCCGATTTGAAGGGAATGGGCGTTAACATGTGGATTCAACTTTTGAAAATCAGCAATGAGCTGATCGATAGATACGGGTGATTTCCCATTCATCTCACGCTCGACGATTGAAAGGAGCGTATCTCCTCGTTGGATCATGACTTCACGATATGGAAGCTCCTTTGTTGGTTTGAACGTTTTTTCTGCACGGATTGTATGAATTGTCCCTTCTGTTATATCATGGTAAGCGATCGCACATATCGCAAGGCATACAAGAAAGATGAAAACTTTTTTCATGGCATTCCCCCGCTTCTCCTTTGGCGAGTGTTGGTCAAGGGCGAATCCGACTTCACCATCCCCTTTATTTTCCTTCAACACGTCGCCCATCGGCACTTTTCATAGAATTTTTGACACTACCCATTCTTCTGTTTTATCCATATGGCATGTCCAAACGATATATGCGTAAAAATTACATTCTCTTTACATCCCTTTACATTACATTAACATGATATTTACATTTTTTTGGTATTCTTTGTCTGTATTTGTCGAAGGGGGGATATATGTTGAGACAGCGGTTAAAACATATAAAAAAGCTTGTGCGAGTGCCTGTGTTTCAACCATCACCGAAAATAAAACAATGGTTATTAAAAATTAGTTTGCAAAACCGTTTATTTATTTTATTTTTGGGTGTGTTAATTATTTCGTTAAGTGCCGTCGGGATGATTGCTTATCATCAAGCGAAACAAACGACGGTAAAAGCGATCGAAAATCGCCTTGAGCGAGAGGCGACGATGATGTTTGAAGTATCACGTAATCTTATGTATATTCATGCTGGAAATGAGCAACTGTTTGAAAAAAGTTTACGGTCTGCAGTAAAGCAACAAAAAGCGGTACTGATGCAAGATGGATTGAGCGCAGACATTTTTTTAATTGGAGATAGACAAGTAACAACGTTTGGGCAAAATAAACAGCTCAATGTACCATCATCCGTCCAACAAATAATTACGAAACAAAAAAATGGTGTGTCGCATTTGGAATGGAACGGACGTACATATACATTTGCATATAAAACTATTCAAGAATTGAAAGGGACATATGTCGTTGCTGTGCCGGATGAACAGTTTATGAAGCCGATCCAACAGCTTGCTAAGTTAACAATTGTAACGATTATGATTAGTGTTGTTATCTCAACGATCATGATTAAATGGTTAGTGAACGGATTAACGAAGCCGATTGCCCAACTTCGGCAAGCGATGAGCCGATTGTCGCGAGGAGATTTAACGGTTGACGAACATATTTATTCGACAACGCCGGAAATTGATTCGCTTGCGCGCAGCTTTCAACGGATGTTGACGAGCATGAGAAATGTTATTCGTGAAATGGACGAAACAACAAGACAGCTAGCCATCACAGGAGGCGACTTAGAGCATGTGTCTGAACATGCCATTGAATCAAACGATCAGCTCTTGGCAGCCATTTCTACTGTGAAACAAGGGGCGGAAGAAACGGCCAATGCTTCAGACGAAAGCATTCATCGCGTCGATGAGATGAAAAAGCGAATGCAACATGTATTAGTGAGCGTGCAAAACATTTCAGCAAGCACTAGCGATATGAATAAGTCTTCGAAAGGTGGAGAAGAGAGGCTGTCGCATTTAATTGCGGATATTCATTCATTTGCCGAGCAATTTAAAAAAGTAAATGACACGATTCAAAGTGTGAAACACCATTCTATGTCGATTACAAAAGTGGTGGATGTCATTCGACAAATTGCCGAGCAAACGAAGTTATTGGCGCTCAACGCAACAATTGAAGCGGCGCGCGCTGGAGAAGCTGGAAAAGGATTTGCGGTCGTCGCCACAGAAGTGAGAAAGCTGGCGGAACATGCTTCAAAAGCAACGGAAGAAATTACATCGTCCATTTTTGCGATGGAGGAAGTATCGATTCATGCGACAAATCAGTTTGAAGGGATGGTCACGCATTTACAACATCAACTCACGTCCGCAAATGAGGCAAAGCGTTCGTTTGACCATTTGTTAAAAGAAATTCAGCGCGTCAATCGCAACGTGGCGCAAATGGAAGGTGAATTGGGACAGTTTCAGCAATTATTGCCGATGATTGAGACGGTGACTGTGGCATTTGCTTCTGTTGCTCAACAAACGCTAGCAAGCGCAGAAGAAATGATGTCTGTTTCATATGATCAAACGAAGCAGATGAATGATATGCATCGTGTTGGTGAACGATTAAATGAATTATCGCAATCATTATCCGCACTGACTGCAGCATTTAAACTATAAGAAGCAGGCTAATGGCCTGCTTCTTTCATAGAAGGAAGTTCTTTGATGGAAGCGAACAAAATCGTGACAGAAACGAACCAATCTAAACCGACAGCATAAGGAACGACAATTTGTAGAGCTTCCATTATTGTGAAAAAGATGGTTGATAATGTAATCGAATAAGCCGAGATGCTCCACATATGGCGGTACGTTCCACGCTTATTTAACGTGCCTCGAAAAATAAGTCCGATGAATGCGAGAACGGTAACGTAAAGAAATTTGCTTGTGCATGTGAAAAAGTATAATACGAGAAACGATAATGAAATCACAATAGGAAGCAACGATTGAAGCGTACGGGCAAATTCATATACATCTTCGTTTGTAAAACGTTCCGCTTGCATGAAAGCATACGGATATGACTGGACGTGTCCATTGGCAACAAGCGCAAATTGTTCCTTTAAAAACGCCACTGCATTCGTATAACGCGCCGCATCATCTGTTGTGAGTGTACCTGTGCTATCGAATAAAATGGTCACGTTTGGACGTGTAAGCTCAATTGGTTTTTGTGTGTTGGATGTCAATACTCCATCGACAACTTCAAATGGAGGAAGCTCTTCTTTTAATAATTGATGTGTTGAGCCGATCATTTTGTTTATGCTCATTGTAAAGTAAATGGCAATCGGTAACGTTGCAATAAGCGATAAAAAAAACACGTAGCTAATCGCCTTTCCGATTGGATGAAAGCGAAAGCGTGCAATATGTACAGGAGAATAAAGACTTTGTAACAACCGTTTCCACATAATCAGTCACATCCTTTATGCGTCATCATTTCTCATTCTACTTCTTTTTCTATTTAGTACACAACCTTTTTGTTTCGTATGTTGCACGTATTGACGATCTTGACCTTTTTTGATAAAATTACCATCGGATATGGCGGACCCTTAGCTCAGCTGGTTAGAGCGGACGGCTCATAACCGTCTGGTCGCAGGTTCGAGTCCTGCAGGGTCCATTTACCTCGCTAAGCAAATTAGCGAGGTTTTTTTGCAAATAATTTGAAACATTCGATGTATTTTGGTACTCTTAAGGTAGGTTCACTTATGAAACTTTTCTGTTTCTTAATCTAGTTAATCGGTTTCATTTGTGAACAATTACATAATGAATGAGGAGGAATGAAACATGGCATTTGAATTACCACAATTGCCTTATGCTTACGACGCGTTGGAACCACATATTGACAAAGAAACGATGAATATTCATCACACAAAACATCATAACGCGTATGTAACAAATTTAAACGCAGCGCTCGAAGGTCATCCAGAATTGCAAAACAAAACAATTGAAGAGTTAATGGCTAATTTAGATGCAGTACCTGAAAATATTCGCACAGCTGTTCGTAACAACGGAGGCGGACATGCGAACCATTCGCTCTTTTGGACTATTCTTTCACCAAATGGTGGTGGTGAACCTACAGGTGAACTCGCTGAAGCAATCAATCGTACGTTTGGAAGTTTCGAAAAATTTAAAGAAGAATTTTCGAAAGCTGCCGCAACACGTTTCGGTTCTGGATGGGCTTGGCTTGTTGCTCATAACGGTCAACTTGAAGTGACAAGCACGCCAAACCAAGATACACCGTTAATGGAAGGAAAAACACCAATTTTAGGATTAGACGTATGGGAGCATGCGTATTATTTGAAATATCAAAACCGTCGTCCAGATTATATTTCAGCATTTTGGAATGTTGTTAACTGGGACGAAGTTGCAAAGCGTTACGCAGCAGCGAAATAATGAAGAAGGGCTCGACAATTTGTCGAGCTCTTTTTGTATATCGTTGTAAAAGAGTAGGCAAACTACTTGTCAAGAAAGGAAGTTTGCCTATGAATAGATGGAAACGAATAGTGGAGCATATTCGAACACATCGCCAATTGTTTCTTTTGTTATCAATTGGCGGATTATACTCCCTTAGCATCGCCTTGTCGAATACGTTTGTAAACGTATACGTTTGGAAAAAAGTAAACAGTTTTCAAGCATTAGGTGTGTACAATTTGGCTATTGTGACATGGCAGCCATTGGCGTTTGTCGTCGCTGGGCAAATTGCTAAAAAAATTGATCGTGTCATCGTTTTACGAATGGGTGTGACGTTTTTAGCGTTCTTTTTTTTAGTCGTATTATTTAGCGGAGATCGGGCGATGAACCATTTATTTTTACTCGGCGGCTTGCTCGGCATCGGTTACGGCTTTTATTGGCTCGCATTTAACGTATTAACGTTTGAAATTACTGAACCAGATACGCGTGATTTATTTAACGGATTGCTTGGTGCGATGACATCTGTCGCGGGAATGATTGGCCCACCGCTTGCAGGATGGGTCATCGCTTCAAGCGAGAAGTTTACCGGATATATGGCGATTTTTTTAGCTTCTTTATGCCTATTTATTGCTGCTGTCATATGTAGCTTTTTTTTACATCGCCGTCGTTCAACAGGACAATTTGCGCTTCGCTCCGTATATGATGAGCGAAAGAAAAATAAAAATTGGCGAATGATTACAAACGCGCATTTTTTTCAAGGATTTCGTGAAGGAACGTTTGTGTTTATTGTTTCCATTTTTTTGTTTATAGCGACAGGAACTGAAAAATCGCTCGGTGTATTTGGATTTGTCAATGCGGTCGTTTCGTTTGTGACGTACTCGTTTGCGTCTAAGTGGATGAAGCAACAATGGCGGTTGCGTGCCATTTTATTCGGTGGTGTACTGTTGTATGCTTCCGTCTTTTTAATTATTTTTGATTTATCATATGTAAAGTTAATCATCTATGGCGCGTTAATCGCCATCGGATATCCTATTTTACTCGTTCCATATTTGTCGCTTACATTTGATGTCATTGGTCAAAGCAATCATGCGAAAGAATGGCGAATTGAATATATTGTCATGCGTGAACTATTTTTAAACGGGGGACGTGCGACGTCTGTTTTATTGTTTTTATTAGCCATTACGTTGTTTGATGCAAAGGAGGCCATTCCATCATTAATGTTAATTGTTGGAGCTGGTCATTTCATTATTTATTTTTTTGTGCGGCGCATTCGACTTTCGATGTAGAAATTTGCGAGCGTTTCTTTTACAATGAGGAAGGAGCAAGTAAAGGAGGTGCTCGCGCGTTTTGAAACAAATACAACATGCTCACAAAGCGAAGAAAAAGAAAAAACGAATGCAGTTGCCATTTCGGTTAAACGTGCTATTTTTTATCGTATTTTTACTCTTTTCTACGATTATTTTACGGTTAGGTGTCATTCAAATTGTTTATGGTGAACAATATCGAAAAGAAGTCGAGCGCACAGAAAATGTCACAGTCAATACACCAGCACCGCGCGGAAAAATTTATGACCGTAACTATCAAGTCGTCGTCGATAACGAGCCGCTTCATGCGATTACGTATACACGCACACAAACAACGAAGCCATCGGAAATGATTGAAGTGGCTAAAAAGTTAGCTGCATATATTGAAAAGTCGACCGAACGCGTCACAGAGCGAGATATAAAAGATTATTGGATTTTGACAAACGAAGAGAAAGCAAAAGAAAAGATTACTGAAAAAGAATGGAAGTTGTTTCGGGAAAAAAAATTAAAAGATAAAGACATTTATCAATTGCAACTCGAGCGCATTATAGAAGAAGATGTAAAAACGATTAAAGAACGTGAGCTTGAGGTTGTTGCTATTTTTCGGGAAATGAATAGTGGATACGCTTTAACCCCGCAAATGATTAAAAATGAAGGAGTAACGGACGAAGAATATGCCGTTGTTAGTGAGCATTTAGAGGAGCTACCAGGTGTAGATGTGACGACAGATTGGAAACGCCAATATGTATATGGTGATACGTTTCGTACAGTGCTTGGAAATATCACATCGTCAGAAGAAGGGTTGCCGCGCGAAAAGCTTGACTATTACTTAGCGCGGGATTATAACCGAAATGACCGAGTAGGAAAAAGTTATATTGAAGCACAATATGAAGATGTATTGCGTGGGCAAAAGGCGAAAATAAAAAATGTGACTGATAAAGCAGGGAACATTATTGAAACGATTGAAATATCGCAAGGACAACGCGGAAAAGATATCGTTTTAACGATTGATATGGAATTACAAAAACGCGTCGAGCAAATTATTGAGGAAGAATTAATGACAATGAAGCGACGCAGTGGAACAGAATTGCTTGATCGTGCTTTCGTTGTCATGATGGATCCAAATACAGGAGAAATTTTATCGTTAGCTGGGAAACGATATACACGCGATGAAAACGGAAAAGTTGTATTAAAAGATTATGCCCTTGGGACGATTACATCTGCTTATGCGATGGGTTCAGCGGTAAAGGGTGCGACCGTATTGACAGGATTTCAAACCGGTGTCATTCAACCTGGCACGGTGCTGATTGACGAACCGTTATATATTAAAGGGACCCCGACGAAAAAATCGCATAGCGGTATTCGTCCAGGACCGATGAACGATTTAAAAGCGCTTGAAATGTCGTCAAACGTTTATATGTTTAAAACAGCGATCGCTATTGCCGGTTCTACGTATCGCCCACATCAAGCGCTACCGATAAAAAAAGAAGCGTTTTCCATTATGCGACGCTACTTTAATCAGTTCGGTTTAGGGGTGAAAACAGGCATTGATTTGCCTGGGGAAATTATCGGATGGCCGGGACAAAGTACACTTCCAGGACACTTGCTCGATTTAGCCATTGGACAGTTTGACGTATATACACCGATTCAAATGGCGCAATACGTCTCAACGATTGCGAATGGTGGATATCGCATTCAACCGCATGTTGTCAAAGAAATTCGTGAACCAATTAGCGAAAAAGATCAAATAGGTAACATCATCTACTCGTTCGAACCGAAAGTGTTAAACCGAATTGATATGAAAACAGAGTATATTGAGCGTGTGCGTGAAGGCTTTTATCGCGTCATGCATGGTTCAAACGGAACGGCGCGTGCCTTTTTCGCAAATGCTCCGTATGATCCAGCAGGGAAAACAGGAACGGCACAGGCGTTTTATGATGGACCGATCAAGTCAAGACGAATGACACAAACATACAATTTAACGTTAGTTGGCTTTGCACCGTACAACAATCCAGAAGTAGCGTTTGCTGTCGTTGTGCCGTGGGTATATCAAAATGCGAGAAACCATTATCCGATCAATAACTACATCGGAAGAAAAATTTTAGACGCGTATTTTGAGTTGAAAAAACAGCGTCAATCTGGTGAACCATCTCCTACTGGACCGTTGAATAATGGCGAACAAACAATGGAAAGATAAAAGAAAGCGAATTTACAAAAGCTTAACATTCGTTTAAAACGAATTTAATACCTTTCCATTATTCTATAACTCGTGGGACAAAACAAAACAAAAAAGTAGGGGGAAATCAAAAGATGAAGAAAAACAAATGGTTTGCACTCGCAAGTGTAACGAGCGCTGTACTAGCATTTACAACAGCATGTGGTGGCGGCGCTGAGCAAGGCGACGAAAATGGTGGAGAAAACGGCGGAGAAAAGCTAAGCGGTAACGTTGTTGTTGATGGATCGTCGACGGTTTACCCAATTTTAGAAGCAGCCGCTGAAACGTATGCGGGTGAACAACCAGATGTGCAAGTGTCTGTCGGTTTATCTGGAACGGGAGGCGGATTTGAAAAATTTACAAAAGGGGAAACGGATCTTTCAAACGCTTCTCGTCCAATTAAGGATGAAGAAAAGAAAGCTGCTGAACAAAACGGCATTGAGTTCGAAGAATTTAAAGTTGCTTTTGACGGTCTTTCTGTTTTAGTAAACAAAGATAACGACTGGGTTGATTATTTAACGGTTGACGAATTAAAGAAGATTTTTACGTCAGGTGCAGTAAATGGTGACGACAAAGTGAAATGGTCAGACATTCGTCCAGAATGGCCGAATGAAGAAATTAAATTGTTCTCTCCAGGACATGACTCAGGTACGTTTGACTATTTTGATGAAGTCATTTTAGATGGACAACCGTTAAATAAAACAGCGCAATTATCTGAAGACGACAACGTCCTTGTTCAAGGAATTTCAGGCGATAAAAATGCTCTTGGCTACTTCGGGTATGCGTATTATGTTGAAAACAAAGATAAATTAAAAGTTGTTCCAATCGATAATGGAAACGGTCCTATTGAACCAACGAACGACACAGTTCGAAGCGGCGAGTATGCGCCACTTTCCCGTCCGCTATTCGTCTATGCGAATACAAAATCATTAAAAGAAAAACCTCACGTATATGATTTCATGAAATACTTATTAGAAAACGGTGCAGAGTTTTCTGAAGAAGTAGGCTATGTGGCACTTCCACAAGAAGAATATGAAGAGCAACTGAAGAAACTTGAAGGATTAAAATAACAAAGCGTAGAGATTAAAATAACAAAGCGTAGAGATGAGAAGCGAAACTACCGTCGCTTCTCATCTTTCCATGAATTTGGAAAGGGGTTTTCATGCTATGGCGATGACAAATGGGAATCGTTCATATTCTGTTCGTGAAATGATTAAAGAGAATAAGAAAAAGCAAAACGGACAGCAGTTTATTGAATGGTTAATGCCAAAATTGTTGTTGTTGACGGCGACAATTTCTGTATTAACGACAATCGGCATTTTATTTACGTTATTGTTTGAAACGTTTATTTTTTTTGAAAGGGTATCTATTGTAGAATTTTTAACAAGCAAAGAGTGGTTGCCTTGGAATGAAGAAACCGGATCGTTTGGTGTTGCTCCGCTTGTGACTGGAACCCTTTTAACGACAGCAATTGCAATGCTTGTAGCAATTCCGATCGGTTTAGCTTCAGCGATTTACTTGAGTGAGTATGCGTCTGAAAAAACAAGAAAAATACTGAAACCGATATTAGAAGTATTGGCGGGAATCCCGACGATTGTGTACGGATTTTTTGCATTAACATTCGTTACACCGCTTTTGCAAAAAATTATTCCTGATTTAGGAATTTTTAATGCGTTAAGCCCAGGAATTGTCATGGGGGTTATGATTATTCCGATGGTTGCTTCCTTATCTGAAGATGCGATGAGTTCTGTGCCGAATTCGATTCGTGAGGGAGCGCTCGGTCTTGGATCGACAAAACTAGAAGTGGCATTGAAAGTCGTTCTTCCTGCAGCGGCGTCAGGTATTGCGGCATCGTTTATGCTTGCCATTTCCCGTGCTGTCGGTGAGACGATGATTGTAGCAGTAGCGGGTGGTTCATCTCCTGTCTTTACATTTGATGTAACGAAATCGATTCAAACATTAACAGCGTACATTGTTCAAGTGACAACAGGAGATGCAGGGTATGGTACAACGGTTTATTACAGCATCTATGCAGTCGGCATGACGCTTTTTGTATTTACGTTGACCATGAACTTACTCGCACAATACATTTCTCGTCGCTTTAGGGAGGAGTATTAATCATGGAGAAGTTAATTGATAAACAACGTGTCGTTCGATATATGAGCAGTCGTCTGTTGCGCAACAATGTGTTAAAACTTTTATTTTTCTTAGCGACGTTGTTTGGACTTATTGTTCTCGTCGTTCTTCTATATCGGATATTCACTCAAGCAATTGGCTGGCTAAATATCGACTTTTTAAATAACTTTCCGTCTCGCCGTCCTGAAAATGCAGGGATTAAAGCGGGATTAGTCGGTTCACTATGGTTGATGATCATCGTTGCTCCTGTTTCACTCATCATTGGGGTTGGAACAGCAATTTACCTAGAGGAATATGCGAAAAAAAACCGTTTTACTGATTTTATTCAAACAAACATTTCGAACTTAGCAGGTGTTCCGTCGATCGTATTCGGTTTGCTCGGTTTGACGATTTTCGTTCGTGAATTAAATTTAGGGCGGAGCATTTTAGCAGCAGGTTTGACGATGAGCTTGCTCGTTCTTCCTGTCATTGTCGTTGCAGCGCAAGAAGCGATTCGCGCCGTGCCGAATCAATTGCGTGAAGCATCATATGGTATGGGAGCAACGAAATGGCAAACGATTTATCGCATCGTTCTTCCAGCAGCGATCCCAGGTATTTTAACAGGCAGTATTTTAGCTTTATCTCGTGCGATTGGTGAAACAGCACCGCTTGTCGTTTTAGGTATTCCGACGTTTTTAGCTTATTTGCCACGAGGTATTCTTGATACATTTACGGTTATGCCAATGCAAATTTATAACTGGACGTCGCGTCCGCAAGCTGATTTCCAACATGTAGCGGCAGCTGGAATTGTCGTATTGCTCGTTGTGCTCATCTTTATGAACTCGATTGCCATTTTCATTCGCAACAAGTTTCAAAAACGTTATTAATTGGGCGTTGAAAGGGGAACTTACTCATGGAATTAACAGTTGTAAAAGAACGTAAAAATAAGCAAACTGAAGAACAAGGCGAAAAAAACGTGGTGTATCGCACGAAAAATTTAAATTTATGGTACGGCGAACATCATGCGTTAAAAAATATTGATTTAGATATTTACGAAAATGAAGTAACAGCGATTATCGGTCCGTCAGGATGCGGAAAATCAACGTATATTAAAACGTTAAACCGAATGATTGAACTCGTGCCGGGCGTGCGTACATCTGGAGAAATTACGTATCGCGGTCGCAACATTTTTGATAAATCATATCGTGTAGAAGAATTGCGTACGCAAGTTGGAATGGTATTCCAAAAGCCGAATCCGTTCCCGAAATCGATTTATGATAATGTGGCATACGGTCCGCGCATTCACGGTATTCGTGATAAGAAAATTTTAGATGAAATCGTTGAGAAAAGTTTACGCGGTGCAGCCATTTGGGATGAAGTAAAAGACCGCTTGAATACGAATGCATATGGATTATCAGGCGGTCAACAACAACGTTTATGTATCGCGCGTTGTTTAGCGATTGAGCCAGATGTTATTTTAATGGATGAACCAACATCGGCGCTTGACCCTATTTCAACATTAAAAGTAGAAGAGCTTGTTCAAGAATTAAAGAAAAACTATAGTATTATTATCGTCACACATAACATGCAACAAGCTGCTCGTATTTCTGATAAAACGGCCTTCTTCTTAAACGGTGAAGTGATTGAGTATAGCGATACAGATAAACTATTCTCGAATCCAGACGATAAACGAACAGAAGATTACATTACAGGTCGATTTGGATAATCGGATCAAAATCGTGCGGGTACGCTCGCACGATTTTTTCAAAATAAAAGGGGGGAGTCAACATGGCTGTACGTGAAAAATTTGATGACGATTTACAAACGTTGCGTGATCAACTATTACAGCTCGGAAGTCTGGCAGAAATCGCATTAACTCAATCGTTTGAAGCATTAAAAACAAAAAATAACGATTTAGCATTACAAGTGCTTGAGAACGATACAAAAATTGATTTGCTTGATGAGGAAATTAACGATTTTGCGATTTTATTAATTGCAAAACAGCAGCCAGTTGCCATTGATTTGCGCCGCATTATTGTCGCCATTAAAATTGCCACAGATGTTGAACGCATGGCAGACTTTGCAGTCAATATTGCAAAATCAGCCATTCGCATCGGCCAACAGCCGTTTGTCATTTCGCTAAATAAGTTAGAAAAAATGCACGACATCGCGGTAAATATGCTTTCGTTAACGTTAAAAGCATATTACGAGGAGGATGTCGTCGCTGCGAAAAAAGTAGCCGATATGGATGATGAAGTCGATCGTCTGTACGGTGAAATCATTCGGGAGTTGCTTGAACACACAAAAGCACATCCAGATGCGATGTCGCAAATTACTCAGCTCTCGTTTACAGCACGTTACATCGAGCGCATTGCAGACCATGCGACAAACATTGCTGAAAACGTATTTTATTTAGTCAAAGGGAAACATTATGATTTGAATGACTAAATGAAAAGGATGTCCTCGCGCGTGCGTGGACATCCTTATTTCGTTATTTTTCGTGCAATTTGTTCATAAGACATGTCGCTTGTTATGACGTATGTGCCAGGGCGTACCGCGCGCGTTAATTCATGTGCATCTAAATATGTTAAAAACGACTGGGCATCATCAATAATATGCGCTTGTTGTAGACGCTCTGCAATGTCACGACTTGATTCCCCCTTAGCGATTGTTAACGTATAAATGTACGTTTCTTTTTGAGGCGGTGTTGTTTTTTCTGTTTCTTTTTTTAATTTTTCTAGTGCATCCGCTAGTTCGTTTCGTTCAGCAACGAGCTGTTCATATTGTTTTTCGCTTACGGTATTATTTTTTGATTGGTTATGATTTGTATAGTAAATTGTAGCGATTATCGTTGTAGCAAACAATATCCCAGCCGCAAAGGCACGCGTTGTCCGTTTCATCGTTCATTCCTCGCGATCATTATATTCACCTCATCTATCGGCATGTTGAGCTTACGAGCAATTTGCTCTTTTGTCCACCCTTGTTTATATAAGTGAGCAATTTGCTCTTCATTCGAAAATGGCTCGATTCCGACAAGCAACTCTTCTTCAAGTGCTTTTACTCTCTTTTTTACTTCGTATAATTGTTGCATCGTCGATAATGTTAGCTGTTCTACTTGTTCTTCTACTTCTTTGACGGGATCTTTTTGGAAGAAAGAAATAAGCAATAGTATGATAGCAAAAGAAGCGAGTCCAATAAATGCATATTCGATCATGTTTTTCACCCCACTTTATTATACATAGGAATGCAGCGATCATGCATCATTTTCGTGTCAAATCGACAATTTTCATCTATTGTCTGCAAGTAGCTGTCATGATATGATGGAAAAAAGTGTGCTTTCACTTGGGGGGGATATGTTGTGAAAGCGGTTATTATGGCAGGGGGAAGAGGAACGCGGTTACGTCCGTTAACTTGCCATGTTCCGAAGCCGATCGTATCGATTATGAATAAACCTGTGATGGAGTATAGTATTGAGTGGTTAAAACAATATGGTATTACACATATTGCTGTAACTGTTGAATATTTAAGTGACGAAATTATTGAATATTTCGGGGATGGACAGCGGTTTGGTGTGCATCTTTACTATTTTGAAGAGGCGACGCCGCTTGGCACGGCAGGAAGTGTAAAACATGCGCAGTCGTTTTTAGACGATACGTTTGTCGTTATCAGCGCAGATACGTTAACGACGATCGATTTACAGCAAGCGATCGATTTTCATTTCTCCAAACAATCATTAGTTACCGTTCTTATGCACCACGAAGCGACTCCCCTTTCATACGGTGGAATTGTAACAGATCGACACGGGAAAATTATTCATTTTGTAGAAAAACCAAAATGGAATGAAGTATGTACCGACTTAGTGAATACAGGCATTTACATTTGTCACCCAACTATTTTTGATTATATGCCACAGCATCCACCTTACGATTTTAGTCAACATCTTTTTCCATATCTCGTTCAACACGAATATCCGATATACGGATGGCAAGCAGATGGATATTGGTCCGATATTGGCGTCATTGAGCAATATCATCAAACACATATCGATTTACTGAATCAACGTTTCGTTCCTTCTCACTATAAAGAAATTGCTCCTGCTATATGGGTTGGTAAAGGGGTTAAGATTGGGCAAGGGGTTAAATTAGAAGGACCGATCATGATCGGAGATGATGTACGTATTGATGACTACGCAACAGTTGAACCTTACACGGTCATCGGCCCACGTTCAGTGATTAGTAAATATGCATCGTTAAAACGATCTATTGTTTGGTCCGACGTATATATTGATCAACATAGTGAATTACGCGGGGCGATCGTTGCTAATGATGTATACATCGGCAAAAAAAATGAAATATTTGATTATGCGGTCATCGGAGCAAAATGTAAATTAGAAAATAAAGTGAAAGTGCAACATGAAGTGAAAATTTGGCCAAATAAAACAATTGCTGAAAAAACGAAAGTGAAACATTCGATTGTATGGGGGGAACAACATACGAAAACGTTATTCAGTGAACAAGGAATAAAAATGCGGGCATATATTGATGCCCATCCGCTATTTATAACGAGGCTTGCTTCCGCGTACAGTAGCCTATATGAAAAGGAAAGTCGTATATTAATCGGCTTTGATGCCCATCCATTTTCGAGATCAATGAGTATGTTATTTGCCGGGTGTTTACACATATATGGCATGCATACAAACATATATGAAGGCGGATATTTGCCAGCTTTTCGTTATATTGTTCCTCATAAACAGTATCATGGCGGTGTATTTATTACGATGAATGAACATGATGAAGTGATTGTTGACATCTATGATGAATATGGCTACCCGATCGATCGAGCGATGGAACGAGCTATTGAACAACAAATGAAGCATGAACATGCCTGTTATGTGTCATTGACACAAATCGGTAAAGCGATGAAACAAAAAGAAAAAGACGAATTGTACGTTCGAGCCTTACGACAATGGATTCCTTTTTCGTCATCGGAACAATGGAAAGTAGTCGTTTGTAGCTCGCCTTTACTGCGGGAAATCATTGAACATACACTTCAGTCGTTTGCCATTCAAGTCGTTTGGACAGATCATCAAGATGACGAACATATTCGCAGGCAAATTAAACGAGAGCACGCTCATTTTGGGATCGTATTTGACCGTTCAGGCGAACGTTTTCGAATTTTTGACGGACAAGGAACGGCATTGACGAATGAGGAAGTCATTTCATTGCACGTATTAGTATCGCTTTTATTTAGTGAAACGAAAAAAGTGGCTGTTCCCTCTTGGGCCCCATCGATGTTGCATACATTAGCGGAACGTCTATATGGGGACATTGTGTATGTCAAAGATGCCAGACGAGATTTTTTGTTTGCCCATCATCATGAGCCGTTTCATTTTTATTTTGATGGACTGTATGCGTGTGTGCAACTGTTCCATTTGCTAGCTATTGAACGTTGTTCTCTTCGAGCCGTTGTTTCGTCCATCCCAACGATTCATTTATCATGCCGCGATGTTTATTGCCCATGGCATGAACGAGCAGCTGTCATGCGCAAATTGTTAGAAGAATGTTATGACAAACATGTTGATTTTACAGATGGCATAAAAGTGTATCATGAAGATGGGGCATGGACACTCATTTTACCAAAGGTAGATGAACCGACGTTAACGATTTATTCCCAAGCGACAAACGCTCAAAAAGCAAAAGAATATACAAAATACTATATAAAGAAAATTCGGCAATATCAAAACGTATAAAATTCATATGGAAATTGTTTAAGAAAAATGATATGATGAGAAGGTGTGATTATAATACTTTTGTTTGGAGGGAAAGAACGATGCGTGTAAATATTACGTTAGCATGCACAGAATGCGGCGAACGCAACTATATTTCAACAAAAAATAAACGCAATAACGCAGAGCGCCTTGAATTGAAAAAATATTGCCCACGAGACAAAAAAGCAACAGTTCATCGTGAAACGAAGTAAGCAGTAGGATTTTTTTCCTGCTGCTTATTTTTTTATAAAACAGGGGGAAGGATAATGGATAAGAAACATTTACGACAACAAATGAAACAACGTCTCTTACATATGACAAAGAAAGAGCGGAAGAAAAAAGAGAACGTCATTCACGACGTATTATTTCAACAACATGGTTGGCAAAAGGCACACATGATCGGTATAACGATTTCAAGACAAATCGAAGTAGACACGATTTGTATTATTGAACGAGCGTGGCAAGAAGGGAAGAGAGTTGCCATTCCGAAATGCAATGTGACAACAAAACAAATGACGTTTCGTGAAATTCATTCTTTTCAACAAATGGAGCGCTCTTTTTTTGATTTATATGAACCGATTGTAGAAGAAACGAAAGAAGTACAAAAACATGAAATCGATTTGCTATTCGTTCCAGGCCTCGCTTTCGTTCGACGCGGATATCGTCTTGGCTACGGTGGAGGATATTATGATCGTTATTTAGTCGATTTTCCTAATGACACCCTTTCACTTGCATATGATTGTCAAATCGTTTCTACGTTGCCGATTGAAAAACATGATATTTCTGTAAAAATGATCATTACGAATGAAGGAATAATCATTTGTGAAAGCGAATTATAAAACAGAATAAGCGCTTTCATATTATACAGGAGAAAAAATTAACAAAATGTTAATAATTCATGCCTCATAAACTTTGTGAAACAGTGTACAATGTAAGTGTGAAACAGATAAACAATGCACATATTGTTGTAAAATGACATATACGAAAGGTGGAAGGAACATGTCAAATAAAGTAAATCGTGTTGTTTTAGTTGGAACAGGTTTTGTCGGTTCAAGTTATGCGTTTGCCCTTTTAAACCAAGGGGTGACAGAAGAACTCGTTCTTATTGACATTAATAAAGAAAAATCTGAAGGGGATGCGATGGACTTAAACCACGGTATGCCGTTCGCTCCATCGCCAACAAAAATTTGGTTCGGTAATTATGAAGACTGCAAAGATGCAGAAATTGTTGTGTTAACGGCAGGAGCAAATCAAAAACCGGGAGAAACACGATTAGATTTAGTGGAGAAAAACACGAAAATTTTCAAAAACATTATTGATCAAGTCATGGCGAGTGGATTTAATGGAATTTTTCTCGTTGCAACAAATCCAGTTGACATTTTAACATATGCAACATGGAAGTTTTCTGGCTTACCGAAAGAGCGCGTCATCGGTTCAGGAACGATTTTAGATACAGCTCGTTTCCGTTATTTGCTAGGGGAATATTTCGATGTCGATACACGTAACGTACATGCTTATATCATTGGAGAACATGGCGATACAGAATTGCCGGTTTGGAGCCATGCGTTTATCGGCTGCCGCCCAATTGCTGATATGATGAAAGAAAAACCACAATATAAACAGGAAGATTTAGACAACATTTTTGTGAACGTGCGAGATGCAGCGTATCAAATTATTGAACGCAAAGGTGCAACATATTACGGTATTGCCATGGGACTTGTTCGTTTAACAAAAGCAATTTTACAAAACGAAAATAGCGTGCTTACTGTTTCAGCTTACTTAGAAGGACAATATGGTCAAAACGATATGTACATTGGCGTACCGGCGATCGTAAACCGCGACGGTATTCGTGAAGTCGTCGAATTGCAATTGAATGAAGAAGAAAAAGAAAAATTTACTCATTCTGCAACGGTGTTAAAAGATGTAATGAAACGCGTTGGGTTGCAATAGGTTGTCTCATAACGAGGCAGCCTTTTTTATAATTTTAATGAGAAAAGGGAACGGTAAGCATGAGGAGGAGGGTGATCATATTGAATGGAAAAACATTGATCGCGACCTTAGCTGTAGTGCTTGTTCTTTATCGTTTTCGCTATCGGCTATTGAATGAAATTTTGAAACGGGAAGCAGTTCAAAAGCGAGTAGTTCAATGGGGAATGTCTATTCCGTTTATTCGCCAACGTCTTGTACCCACATTGTTTTTACAAAAGTACAAATAGTTGCGCTTTGTAAAAGAGTGTGGTAAAAGAAGGGTATGATAGCGAAGGGAGAGGGAAGGTTGAGCATTCGCTTTGACTTTGTATATTGGCAAATCATGTTTCAATTTTTGCAAGCGAACTATGAAATCGTGTATTTATCGCCTGATGAACGAGAAGTTTGGTTGCAGTCTACGCGTGAAAGAAAAGCACCAATCGTTCGTCTCGTTCGCACGGACATGGATTGGAGCGTATCGTTAAAAAATGATATGCAACGCGCCATGACTGCCGTTGATGAATGGCGGAGGCGGCAATTTCGCCGTCAACTTCAAGTCGTTAACATATATGTCATGATGGATCCTCCTGTTGACGATTGGGAACTGTACGTTCATCGCCCGTTAACGACTGAACGAGTACATATGAAAACATTTGTGATGCATATAAACAATATGTATGCCGTACTACATGAACTAAACATGTTGTTTCATCAATCATTGAAAGTATATGTACCTGACGATTCTCCGATGTTACAACACGAATTACAAACGTTTAAACAACACGTGTTATCGTTTGCTGAACGAATGTATGAAAATGAACGGAGCATATTTGAGCGCGGAAAAGCGAGATGGACATATGTATTTATTGCTTTACAAATCGTAATGTTTTTTATTTTAGAATGGAACGGTGGAAGTACAAATACGCGAACATTGATTGAATACGGCGCAAAATTTAACCCGCTCATTTTGCAAGGGGAATGGTGGCGCTTTTTTACACCAATCGTCTTGCATATCGGTTTTGTACACTTGTTTATGAATACGTTTGCATTGTACTATTTAGGTCCGCTCGTTGAAAAACTGTACGGTTCGCTTCGTTTTTTATTCATTTATCTTTTTGCTGGTTTTTCAGGTTCACTTGCTAGCTTTTTATTTTCACCGTCCGTATCTGCGGGAGCGTCTGGGGCGATTTTCGGATGTTTTGGAGCTTTGCTGTATTTCGGAAAGGCACATCCACATTTGTTTTTTCGAACAATCGGCATGAATGTGTTGACGGTCATCGGGATTAATTTAGCGTTTGGTCTCGTTGTTCCAACTATTGATAATGCCGGCCATATTGGCGGCTTAATCGGTGGATTTTTAGCTGCAAGCATCGTCCATCTTCCAAAAGAGCGTGCCCGTCTTGGACAATGGTTGGCTGCTTTGTTCACAGCGGTCGTTACGGCGATTTGTTTATATATTGGCTTTCAACGACCGCTAGCGGATCAAGCGCAACTCATTCTTTCGTTGTCAAAACAGTATATTGATGAACGGGAATACGGTGAAGCAGAACAAATGTTAACACTCATCAATGAACAAGATACGCAAGCATATAAAGCAGACTTTTTACGTGCATATATTCGTATTCAACAAAAAGATTACGATGCAGCGAAACAGTATTTATATGCTGCCGTCGAAAAAAACGACCGTTTTCATGAAGCGTTTTATTATTTAGCGTTATTGTATGCAGAAGAAAAAAATTATGAAAAAGCAAAACAAGCAGTAGAACGTGCATTGCGGATTTATCCAGACGATGAACAATATAAACAATTATTGTTTGAAATCGAGCAATTGCTTTAGTATGACAAGTTCTCCATCTGCTGCTTCTGTCACGACAAACAGCTTGCTGTAATCTTTTTTAATTAAAATAAGCGGAACGGTACTGCCGATTGGTGATTCGATCGAACCGTTCCTTTTTTTTATGCCTAAAAAATAATTTTTATATAATCCTTCCCATAAGTTTCCGATCATCGTTTCTGTTTCATTTGTTGTTAAATCTATAAATGGCTGTTCATTATATTGAACAAGCTCAGTTAAGTACAAATGGTAATAATCATCTTTTGACAAAATGCTCGCCATTTGGTTAGCAGCTTTGTTGACAATCGCTTGTGTTTGTTTATTTAACGCGCTTGCCCATGTTTTTTGTTCGTTTGTCTTCGGTTTGCGAAACGATTGAAGCGGTGCAAAGGATGAATCTATCACATACAATACATCTCCGCTCATTTTTTGACTGCTTCGAATATCATCACCGTTATGCAACTCTCCTTGATGGTATGAAATAGCTTGAAATAATCGACTTCCTTTTTGTTCGATTTGTTTTTGTTGAATGAGGTTTTTTCCGTTTTCTTTCCACTTTGATTGGACAGCAATAAGCCGCCCATTAGCAAATAACAAAGAAATATCTTGTCGTAAGTAGGCGGTTCGATCAAGCGATGAAGTGACGATCCAATCGATCATATAGCGCGTTTCTTTCTTTTTCGGATGCAACGATAATTTTGTTTGAGCCTCTGTAAAGCGAACAGTCGGGTCGATCGGAAAAAACATAATCGTCTCACGAGCCGGTCGCTCAAACGTTTGGATGATAACCACAAATACAAACAGCAATATAAATAGTGAGAATAGACGTTTCATCTCATTCCTCCGGTCAAGCTTACATTTATAAAAAATGTATGTGTGCATAAAAGGAAATATGTATGAATGTATGTCGATATGTCAAAGATGGATGGTAGTAAATGTAAGGTGGGTGATCGGAATGAATCGAGTATCTTCGCGTCTTTCAGAAAACGTTTCATATATGAAAGAAAAGCTTGGAGTCGGGAAAAGTTTTGATGTTATTTATTTAGACGTGCATTATGCCGGAAAAGATATGGCATTATTTATGATTGATGGATTTGTCAAAGACGATATTCTCCATTACTTAATGAAATTGTTGTCCGAATTACCGGATGGCTCGTTAGATGAACAACCGTTACATAAATTATTAAGAACACATCTTCCATATGTTGAATTAGATCAAACAGATGATTTTGAAAAGGTCATTGATGGCGTGCTTGCAGGGCCGACAGCTTTGTTTGTAGATGGAATGGCAAAGGCGATTTTAATTGATGCACGCACATATCCAGTACGCGGACCGCAAGAACCAGATATGGAACGTGTCGTTCGGGGGGCACGTGATGGATACGTGGAAACAATTGTATTTAACACGGCATTAACGAGACGGCGAGTACGCGACCGTTCATTACGGATGGAATATATGCAAATTGGCCGCCGTTCAAAAACAGACGTATGTGTTTGTTATATTGAAGATATTGCTAATTCGACGATTGTGGAAGAAGTAAAACAGTCATTAGCGAAAATTGATACAGACGGTTTGCCGATGGGAGAAAAAACGGTGGAGGAATTTATTTCAGGCCGACACTTTAATCCGTATCCTGTCGTTCGATATACAGAAAGGCCAGATACAGCCGCCGCTCATTTATATGAAGGACACGTGCTTATTTTTGTTGATGGGTCTCCGAGCGTATTAATTACACCAGCCACGTTTTGGCATCATTTACAACATGCAGAAGAATACAGAAATAAGCCGATTGTTGGCGCGTATTTGCGCTTCGTTCGTTTTCTTGCGGTATGGTTATCTATTTTTTTATTGCCGCTTTGGTATATGTGGATGAAAACGCCAGAACTCGTTCCACACGCTTTATCGTTCGTTGCAAAATCAAGTGAAGGGAACATTCCGTTGTTTGGGCAAATATTGCTCATCGAATTTGGGCTAGATATGTTGCGGATGGCAGCTATTCACACTCCATCTGCCTTAGCTACAGCGCTTGGGCTCGTTGCTGCGTTAATGATTGGTGGAATTGCGGTGGAAGTTGGCTTATTTTCTAACGAAGTCATTTTATATTTTGCGATGGCAACGATCGGGACGTTTGCGACACCGAGTTATGAGCTTGGGTTAGCCAACAGGCTCGTTCGGCTTGCATTGCTCGTTGTGACAGCGTTGTTCGGCGTCATTGGCTATGTAGTTGGAATTACTGTATGGTTAATGATGCTTGCGCGCATGCAATCGTTTGGTGTCCCGTATTTATGGCCGTTTATTCCATTTTCGTATCGTGGAATGCGCGATGTGCTTATTCGCTCTCCGATTCCGTTAAAAAATCGTCGTCCAACGGTCTTACATCCAAAAGATCCAGATCGGTAAAAGTGTGAAAAATATCACAAAGTCATTGTTCGGTTCTTGACGACCTTTTGTTTTCCTTATACATTTAGAATATGTAGATTGAAAATGCTTATATGCATAGGTGAAGAAAATGAAATCCGTATACGATGTGCAACAGTTGTTAAAAAAATATGGAACGATCATTTACGTCGGTGATCGCCTTGCTGATTTAGAATTAATGGAAGAAGAAGTAAAAGAATTGTTTCAAGCGCAGCTCATCGACGTGAAAGATTACCAAATGGCGCTTCTCATTTTGCGCCATGAAGCGCAAATTGAACGAGAAAAAAGAGAAAAAGGGATGAAAGAACAATGGAACAATGGTTAGTCGGTGTAGATTTAGGTGGAACGACGGTAAAATTAGCGTTCGTCAATATGTATGGGGAAATCATTTGTAAGTGGGAAATTCCTACAGATAAATCGGAACAAGGGAAACATATTACAACACATATTGCAAAAGCGATTGATGAAAAGTTGCGCGAATTAGATGAATCAAAAGAACGTCTTGTCGGTATTGGCATCGGTGCGCCTGGACCAGTCAACATGGCGACAGGAGACATTTATGAAGCGGTAAATTTAGGTTGGAAAAACTTCCCTCTTAAAAACCGGTTAGAAATGGAAACAGAACTTCCTGTCATTGTTGATAACGACGCTAATATTGCAGCAATCGGAGAAATGTGGAAAGGAGCGGGCGAGGGCGCGAAAAATTTAATTCTCGTTACGCTTGGCACAGGCGTCGGTGGCGGTGTGATTGTAAACGGTCAAATCGTGCACGGCACAAACGGTGCTGCCGGGGAAATCGGTCATATCACTTCCATTCCTGAAGGAGGAGCACCTTGTAATTGCGGCAAAACAGGATGTTTAGAGACGATCGCTTCAGCCACAGGCATCGTCCGCATTGCGACAGAGCGGCTACAACAGACGGACGAACGAAGCCGTTTGCGTGATGTATGGAACGAAACAGGAGCCATTACTGCAAAAGATGTGTTTGATGCGGCGAAAGAAAACGATGCATTGGCGCTACGAATCGTTGATGAAGTGACATTTCATCTCGGCTTAGCACTCGCTAACTTAGCAAACGGTTTAAATCCAGAGAAAATTGTCATTGGAGGCGGTGTTTCCAAAGCGGGAGATTTGTTGGCGCAAACGGTTGCTCGCCATTTTAAACGTTTTGCGTTTCCGCGTGTCGCTGAGGCTGCCGACATCGTCATTGCTACACTTGGAAACGATGCAGGCGTGATCGGTGGGGCATGGCTAGTAAAAACAAATATAGTGTAAAAACAGACGAGAAATCGTCTGTTTTTTTGTCGAAAATTTGTCGGTAAAAAACGTCTTGCATTTTCATAAGAAAAGGTGTAAAACAGTCATATGTGGATGCGCGACTTTTCTATTATATCGTCTATCGTTTAAGAAACAGTTGCTTTTTTGTTAAGAAAGTATTAATATTGTCTTTGGTTAAGATAAAAAAATGTAAAAAAACGGATGTTCCTCATGCAGCATAGAATAAGCATCGGATGTGAGTGGGTTAAAGGAGGGAGAGCATATGAAAAATTACCGTTTCGTTCTTTTAACGGTATTGCTTTTATGGTTGAAGACGTATTTAGTTTATAAAAATAGTTTTGATATAAAAATTGAGTCATGGAAGCAGGAGTTCATTTTATTTATTAGTCCATTAAGCTTCCTGTTATTTATTTTTGGGCTTGCTTTATTTATGAGCGAAAAGCGACGGAATCGCTATATTGTGATCACAAGCTTTATCGTTTCATTCGTTTTGTATGCGAACGTCATGTTTTATCGCTTCTTCAGTGACTTCATTACCATTCCTGTGTTGTTCCAAACGAACAACATGGGCGACTTAGGAAATAGCGTATTCGAATTAATGAACGTTTCTGACATGTTCTTTTTCCTCGACGTTGTGTTGCTTGCTTGGATGGCGTATAAAAAAGTATCGATTGCACAGTATGTGCCAGCGACAAAACGATTTCGCCGCACATATTTTATTGCAACAATAGCCCTAGCTTTATTTAATTTAGGGTTAGCGGAAACAGAGCGTCCAGAGTTATTAACGCGCACGTTTGACCGCGAAATGTTAATTAAAAACTTAGGTATATACAACTACCATGTGTATGATATTATTTTGCAGTCGCGTTCAAAAGCGCAGCGTGCATTAGCGGATAGTAGTGAATTAGCAGATATTCAAAACTATATTAATGCGAACGAAAAGGCGCCGAATAAACAATTGTTTGGTATTGCGAAAAATCGCAACGTCATCATCGTTTCGATGGAGTCGTTACAAAGTTTTGTCATTAACAACACTGTAAATGGACAAGAAATTACGCCGTTTTTAAATGACTTTATTAAACAAAGTTATTACTTTGATAATTTCTATCATCAAACAGGACAAGGAAAAACATCTGATGCGGAATTTCTCATTGAGAACTCGTTATACCCACTTGGTCGTGGTGCGGTCTTTTTCACACACGCGACAAATGAGTATAACGCAACGCCAGAAATATTGAAAAACTACGGTTACTATTCAGCTGTATTTCATGCGAATAATAAAAGTTTCTGGAATCGTGATGTGATGTATCAATCAATGAAGTATGATCGTTTCTTCTCGATGACGGACTATCAAATTACGGAAGAAAATTCAGTTGGTTGGGGTTTGAAAGATATTCCGTTTTTTGAACAATCTGTGGAGCATTTAAAAACGTTGCCACAACCATTTTATACAAAGTTTATTACATTAACGAACCACTTCCCGTTTGAATTAGGGGAAGAAGATAAAATGGTTCCAGAGTACACATCAAATAGCCGAACGTTAAACCGTTATTTCCCAACGGTTCGGTATATGGATGAGGCGTTAAAAGTATTTATTGAGAAGCTGAAAAAAGAAGGATTGTATGAAAATTCCATCATTATTCTTTACGGAGACCATTACGGTATTTCGGAAAACCATAATAAAGCGATGGCTCAATATTTAGGCAAGGATGAAATTACGCCATTTGATCATGTTCAGTTGCAACGTGTTCCGTTCATCATCCATATTCCAGGTGTGACAGATAAAAAACCGAAAGTGATTTCAAAAGTGTCTGGACAAATTGACGTGAAGCCGACATTGCTTCATTTGCTAGGCATTGATACACGCAATCAAATTCATTTTGGTGAAGATTTATTCTCAAAAGATAAACTTGATTTCGTCGTTCTTCGTGACGGTAGTTTTGTGACAAAAGATTATGTATATACGAAAAACGCATGTTACGATAAAAAAACAGGAACAGAAGTCGATGCATCCTATTGCGAGCCGTATATGGAGAAGGCGCGGCAAGAGCTTGATTACTCTGACAAAATTGTATATGGCGACTTGTTGCGCTTCTACAATAAACAACAAGAAAATAAACAATAAGCTAGCTCTTAAGATAGGGCTAGCTTTTTTCTTTTAGCTAGCTATACATACGGACAAATGTATCGTTCATACAATACAACAAGGGGGAGAGAGCGATGTACGATTTTTCGACATTGATGCGTGATATCGAACAACTGCAACATCATTCGATTGTTCGTATACATGAAATTGGACGAAGTGTGCTACACAAACCGATCATTGAATTGCAAATTGGCGAAGGAGAAACATATGTGCATATGAACGCGTCGTTTCATGCGAATGAATGGATCACATCAGCAGTTGTGATGGCGTTTGTACGTGACTATGTGCAAGCATTAAAGAATAAACAACATCTTTGTGGATATGATGTACAATCATTGTATAAAAAAACGACGTTATCGATTGTGCCGATGGTCAATCCAGATGGGGTCGATCTTGTGCTACATGGAAAGAAAGCGGCTCAACATTATGAAGAAGAAGTGTTGCGCATCAACGAAGGAAGCGAAGATTTTTCACAATGGAAAGCAAACATTCGGGGGGTAGATTTAAACAATCAATTTCCTGCAAAGTGGGAGATAGAGAAAGAAAGAAAAGTTCCGAAAGCCCCTGCTCCCCGCGATTTTCCTGGTTTTTCTCCGTTAACAGAACCGGAAGTGCAAGCGATGGCAACGTTGACAATGGAGCGTGATTTTTTAAAAGTATTAGCTTTTCATACGCAAGGAAAAGAAATTTATTGGGGATATGAACAATGTGAGCCACCCGAAGCGGAAGAAGAAGTGAATGAATTTGCGAAGTGGAGTGGTTATGTACCTGTTCGGTATATTGACAGCCATGCAGGATATCGCGATTGGTTTATTTTCAATTGGAAGCGATGTGGGTATACAATTGAGCTTGGCGAAGGGGTCAATCCGCTTCCGTTTTCTCAGTTTCATTCTATTTACAATGAAAGCATCGGTATTTTTATGACCGCTCTTGCTCGTACGTAAAAAGACGCCGATACGTTGGCGTCTTTTTAATGGGCAACTGGATATCCGTGATGAATAACAGTCATAATTGTAAACCAACCGAATACGGCAACTGTTCCGATCCCTAGCAATACGCCAAGGAAATTTTTCTCGCGAAACGAACGAATGACACCGTAAGCAGCGAGCAATGTGACTAACGTAAAAATCACGACTAAAATAATTCCTGTTGGCATAACTTCCCCTCCTTATGTACACCGATTATTCCTTTTTCATTGTAATCGTTTTTGTTACGTTTGTCGAGGTGCAAAACGTATGTTGTTCGTGTACAATGTGAATAGAATATACAGAAAGTGAGGAAAATGAGATGAAGTGGGAACGTATTCCTTTAGGTCCATTGCAAACAAACGCGTATGTGCTTGTTCATGAAAATGGGACATGTTTAATTTTTGATCCAGGTAGCGAAGGAGAAAAATTAATTCAACATATTGCGGCAAACCGTTGGACACCGTTAGCTGTGCTGCTTACACATGCTCATTTTGACCATATTGGAGCTGTGGACGATGTAAGAAACCGATGGACCATTCCTGTATATGTACATAAAAAAGAACAACACTGGCTTACGGATCCGATGAAAAATGGCTCTTTATTATTTATGGGAGAAACGATCATTGTAAACGAAGCTGACGTGTTGCTTGAAGAAGAGCAAACATTGACGATTGGTGATTTCTCGCTTCAAGTGCTTGAAACACCGGGACATTCCCCAGGTAGTGTATCGTACTACGTAGAAGATGCTCAAGCGATCGTGTCAGGAGACGTATTATTTTCAGGAAGCATCGGTCGCACCGATTTACCAGGAGGAAATTACGAACAGCTGTTGCAAAGCATACATCGCCAGCTTCTTGTTCTTCCTGAAGAAACGGTTGTGTTATGTGGTCATGGTCCAGAAACAACGATCGGGGCAGAGATGGATACGAATCCGTTTTTGAACGGTTTTTAGGCAAAAAAAATCCCTTCTCTATACAGAGAAGGGGGTTTGGGGGATGTTTTTATTCCTATAATGGGAGGGGATATAGTTAAGCTACTAACTTAACAATATAACAAATTTAACACTATGTCAATAGTGAAAAAAGGGTGCAGATAAAAAAATGTTAGAAAAAATGAGAAATCAACGTTTGTCATACGCGGATTACATGAAGTTAGCATTGTACGATAAACAGTACGGATATTATATGCAACAAAAAGAAAAAATCGGACGTGCAGGAGATTTTATTACAACGAGCAACGTCGGACATATCATTGGGCATGTATTTGCGAGTGTATTTATTCGTTTAATAGAAACATATGATGTTCCGCCATTTATATGTGAAATCGGTGGAGGGACAGGTCGATTTGCTTATGCCGTTTTAGAACAGTGGAAGCGCCAATCGCCAGACACGTTTGAAAAAGGCAAATATACGATCGTTGAAACAAGTCCGTATCATCGAGAAAAACAAGCAGAAACACTCGCTTCATTGATTGATCACGTACATATTGTTTCGAGTTTTGCTGAGCTTTCTCCTCCTTTTTGTGGCATCGTATTTAGCAATGAATTATTTGACGCTTTTCCTGTTCATGTCATTGAAAAACGGAACGGCCAACTTTATGAATGTTTTGTTGCAGTAGAAGACGATCAGCTTGTTGAACAGTGCGCTCCGCTTGAAAACGAAGAAATTGTTGAATATATCGTTGAGCGGAACATTCAGCTCGTTGACGGGCAACGATTTGAAATCCCGTTAGCGATGAAAAAGTTTATTTTTCAGCTTAATCAAGCGATTGATGAGGCGATCATTTTTACAGTTGATTATGGGTATACAGATGAAGAGTGGAAACATCCAGCACGAAAACAAGGCAGTTTGCGTGGTTATTATCGTCATCAGCTTATTGATGATCCGCTTCGCTATCCGGGAGAAATGGATCTCACGACGCATATTCAATGGGATGCGTTACGTTTTTATGGGGAACAAGCGGGCTGGTCATTTACTTATTTATGGCGTCAAGATGAGTTTTTATTGCAGGCAGGTATTTTGAATGAACTCATTGAACATCATGACCCGAATCCGTTTTCTGAGCAAAGTCGACACAATCGCGCCATTCGCTCACTCGTTATGGGCGATATTGGAAGAGCATTTCAAGTGATGGTTCAACAAAAGAAGATGAATGTTCCAATTTTTACATAAAAAAGCGATGAGGTGCACTCATCGCTTTTTATTCGCCCACGCCAGGGACCATCATAAATGTTGTCCAGTACGTAAATCCGGCAAAAAAGACCGTTAAATACGCACCGAAAATGTAAATGTACATTCTTTCTGTTAATTTTAAGTAGCTTAACAAAAGAAAGAATCCTGTTTGGCCGAGGAACAATAATGATGTTGTATGCATATGGCCAAGATAAAACATGACAGCAAAAATTCCTGTCCAAAATGACAAGACACGGAACATACGATCCATATGTATCCCTCCTTTTCTGACCGTTTCCCTTACTTATTATAATGTACTTGAAATGGTTGTGTAAACGTTCTATTTTTTTAGAATGGCTTGATACGTACATGAATTACAGCCTGATGGCATAATTTCTTCTGTGACTAGTTCGGCGTTTGTAAACAATACTTCTAACATCCCTTTTAAAAAGGCATTATGCATATAGCAGACGGAATCCGGATGTGCAAATGCAAGTTCTTTAAACGGGCAGTTGAAAATTTCAAAATAAATTTTCCCTTGATTTTCGCTATAATGGAATGTCGGATAAAATCCTGCTGCTTCGGCCGCTTTTTGTAAAATGTTCATTTTTTCTTCCACACTTAACTGGTCAAGCGTTTGCATCGATTGAACGTGTTGTTGTACAAGTTCTTGACCGAATAACTTTCCTGTTTCATACAATGCTTGTTTCCCTGCTTCTCCTAGTTTCATCATCGCGTGGATCGCAATTTTTGATAACAGCTGGTAGTCGCGAAACGGAAAGTGAAGCTGAATGACATCATCAGATAGACGGTATAGTCTGCTCGGTCTGCCGCCTTTTCCTGTTTTTTTCGTTTCGGATACAAGCATATTGACATCTTCAAGTTTTGTTAAATGAAGACGAGCGACGTTCGGATGAATATGAAAAGCATCGGCAATTTCTTGGACAGTTACTTCTTGGTGTTTTCTAGCAATATACTGATAAATTTCGTAACGAGTTGGATCGGCAAGGACGCTCGTGATTTTCAATACTTGGTCCATTATGTCTCACTCCTATATGTTCATTCATTTACATTATAATACATGTATTTCCACAATGGAAATGCATATATAGGTCTTTTTCCTTATCTTTTTGCAACGTTCACAAAGTTTTAAAACAAATTACTGTACAAATATTAAACAAACATTATACAATATGTATAACATGAGTGGAGAGAGGAGTGTGTTGTCATGCTGACTGTATATATGCACCCGAGTTGTACATCGTGTCGAAAGACAAAAAAGTGGTTATGCGCCAACAATATTGAATTTCGTGAGCGTCATTTGTTTCGTGAAACACCGACCCATGAAGAATTGTTGCACTTATTGTCATTAACGACGGAAGGAATCGATGAAATTTTGGCAACGCGTAGCCAATCATTTAAGCAACTTGTTGAAAATGTTGAAGAGTGGCCGTTATCGAAAGTCATTGAGCTGCTTGTGAAAGAACCTCGTCTCCTTCGTCGTCCAATCATCACAGATGGCAAACGGCTCGTTGTTGGCTATAACCCTTCAGCGTTAAAAAACATAGCAAAAAAATATCGTCGCGTATGTGTTTCATGACGTTCACCCGCACATGGGTGAATATTTTTTTGAATTTTTTACGAATGAAGAAGGAATTTGACGAAACATGTTGAATAGTGAAGGCGAAAAAATAGAGAAAGGGGGATGGCGTTGCAGGCAATTGAGCAGTTAGCTGATCGCCTAATTGAAGAAGCTTATATTCTTCAAGCTTCCGACATTCACATCGTTCCGCGCAAACAAGATGCGCTCGTGCAATTTCGCTTAGGGGGGATGCTCGTCACGAAAAATGTGTTATCGAAACAGACGTGTGAACGTTTGCTTGCACACTTTAAATTTCTCGCTGATATGGATATTGGAGAACGTCGTCGTCCGCAAAGCGGAGCGATGGAAATGAACCTTGCCCACACGACTGTACATCTTCGGTTATCAACGTTGCCTACTATCTATGACGAAAGCTTAGTTATCCGCTTGCTTCCGTTACATTCATTTCTTCCGCTTAAACAACTCGCGCTCTTCCCTTCAATGGCAAAAAAGTTGCTCGCCTTATTAAACTATTCTCATGGGCTTATTATTTTTACAGGACCAACTGGATCCGGAAAAACGACAACGCTATACAGTTTGTTAAACGTATGTCGTCACCATTTTCAGCGAAATGTTATCACGCTAGAAGATCCGGTTGAAAGGCGAGCGGAAGATGTATTGCAAGTGCAAGTAAACGAAAAAGCTGGTATTACGTATGCAGCAGGGTTAAGAGCGATTCTCCGCCATGACCCAGATGTCATTATGGTTGGGGAAATTCGTGATGCTGAAACGGCAAGAATTGCTGTGCGTGCGGCACTCACAGGACATCTTGTGTTAACAACTATGCATACGAAAGATGCGGTTGGGGCTATTTATCGCCTTCTTGAGTTTGGTGTGCCATTTCAAGAAATGGCACAAACATTAGTCGCTGTAACAGCGCAACGTCTTGTACAATTGAAATGTCCGTTTTGTGAAGGCGAATGCTCACCTTTTTGTCGACAGTATCGACCTGTTCGACGAGCAGCTGTTTATGAACTGCTATATGGAAATGAACTGGCACGAGCGATGCGAGCAGCGAAAGGAGAGCAAGCGACATATATGTACACTCGATTAAAAGATGTCATTAAAAAAGGAATTGCACTCGGTTTTTTACATGAAAGCACCATTGAAAGTTGGTTGTTAGATGAAGCGACGTTGTAATTGGTCGTTACAGGAGCAAAGTATGTTTTTCCTTCAACTTGGTAAATTACTTAGTAAAGGGTATTCGCTTGCTCAAGCGATTGAGTTTTTGCAAATTCAACAACCTCCTACAAAGCAACGCGATCTTGACGATTGTGTACACGCATTGCGATCAGGTGTGCCGATTCATGAAGTTTTTTCTCGCATACAATTTCATTCTCATCTTTTAGCATATGTATTTTTTGCCGAGCAACATGGACAACTTGCTCACGGATTGATAGAAGCAGGGGAAATTGGACAAATGAGGGCAAAATACATCGAGCAAGTGAAGCGTATGTTGCGTTATCCGTTATTTCTTTTTAGTTTTTGTATCATGATGTTTTTCATGTTTCAGCAAGTATTGGCTCCCCAGTTTTCTCATCTTCTTTCTTCGTTTCATGCTCGTTCATCTTTTTCTACTTTCATGTTTACTGCTACAGTATGGTTTCCGCGTATACTTTCTGCTGTGCTCATGATGTTCGTTTTCCTAGGCTTGTTTTATTTGTTTTTCATTCGCTCATGGCCCATTCATAAGCAAGTAGATTTGTTTATGAAGCTCCCGCTTGTCCGTTCATGGATTGTGTCATTTCATACGCAAGTATTTTCTTTACAATTAAGCCACTTGTTAAAAGGAGGGCTGTCTATTTATGAGGCGCTACAAATTTTTGAGCATCAATCCCACCTCCCATTACTGAAGGAAGAAGCGAAAATCATGAAACAGCAACTATGCGCAGGTGAAAAGCTAGATGAAATGATTCAGCAGCGGAAGTATTACGAAAAGGAACTGTCATTTGTCATTCGTCACGGTCAGTCAAATGGGGAATTAGTGCAAGAATTATTTCATTATAGCCAGTTTTCATTGCAAAAATTAGAAAATCGTCTAAAAAAAATCGTATATATTACTCAACCACTTTTGCTTAGCTGTATTGGCATTTTTGTCGTTTTGATGTACGTTGCTATGCTATGGCCTATTTTCCAACTGTTAAATCATATATAGAGGGGGATGTATATGAGAAATGAAAAAGGATTCACATTAATTGAAATGTTAATTGTACTAATGGTCATTACCATTTTGATTTTAATTACGATCCCAAATGTGACAAAACATAACAGTATGATTAACAACAAAGGATGTTCAGCGTTTTTAAAGATGGTTCAATCCCAAGTAAAAGCATATGAAATGGAGCACGGAACGATTCCGACGGTGCAACAGTTATTAGATGAAAAATATATTGAAAGCAACCGTTGCACGAACGGAAAAGAAATCGTTATTACGAGTGAAGGAGACGTTTTTGAAAGTGAATGAACGAGGGTTTACGTTGATCGAAATGTTAATTGTTCTTTTTGTTGTCACAACCATCATGTCGTTTACCGTTCCCCCCCTTCAGCACGTGTTAGCTGAGCGACAGTTGCAATATTTTTTAGAACAGTTTAGGAATGATATGTTATATGCACAACAATATGCAATGAGCCGAAAAAAGACGGTAGCGATTATATTTTATTTCGACACATGTCGTTATCAAGTGAAAGAAGGAGGGACATTTGGGAAGGAGCTCCTCGCTCGTTTCTTCCCTTCCCCTTTTCAATTTCAAATGGCTACGTTATCTCCGCCACTTTATTATTATCCGAACGGCAATGTGAATAAAGCAGGGACGCTTCTTGTTGCATACGGACATAAAAAATATAAAATCGTTTTTCAATTAGGGAAAGGGAGATTGTATGCACAAAAATTGTAACGGTTTCACGTTTGTTGAACTGCTCGTTTCGCTTAGTTTATGGAGCGGTTTAATCGCTATGTTACTCGCTCATTGGACAATTGTTGTTATAGAACGGGAAAACAAAAAAATAGAGGCGATTGCGAATGAAATTTTATATGAGGCAATGATGAATGAACATCGTGTAAACGAAACGGTCGTTGTTCGGGGAAAACGTACATTTTTATTATTTGTGCGATCGAATGAGCGATGCGTTCGTTGGGAAGATTGGCTAAAAAGAACAAAGGAAAGATGTGAGCCATTGTTGCAATGATTCGAACAGAAAAAGGCTTTACTTTAATTGAAGTATTGATATCGCTTACCGCCTTTTTAATCATTTTATCTTTATTGACAACAGCATTTCATTTATCGTTGAACTATACAGCAAAACGCGGGAACTTTCACTATTTTGAATGGCTTGTTTTTATTCAACAAGCAAAAATGGAACTAAGGGAATCAAAAAACGTTCGGATATACGGGACAACGATTCAATTCGATAAATGGACGGGTGAGCTCGTGACGTACGAAAAGTATGGAACGATTATTCGTCGGCGTGTAAATGCCACCGGTCATGAAATTATGCTTCAATCTATTCAACATATATCGTATGAAAAAGAACAAACGGGTATTCGCATGCGAGTATTCACAGATAAGGGAGATGTATATGAAGCGTTTATCCCATCTTTCCGATCATATGAAAAATGAACAAGGTGTTATTTTGCCGTTTACGGTCATGTGTGCGTTGTTTATAAGCGCTCTTTTTCTCCACGCTGTGGCATTGTATCATACAGACATACAGTTTTTTGAAGAAGAGAAAAAGTGGTATGAAGCAGACTATTTGATGAAGCAAACGCTCATTCATGTGAAACAAACGCTTGCCAATGCACCGGAAAACGTGCCATCATTAAGCCAAACGATTTCATTTCCTCGCGGACGTGCAACGTATAGCGCAGCAAAAAACGGAGCGGATGTTTGGGTTGTCAATGTATCATGTGTAACGAATGCTCAATTTCGCTATGACGTTCAGTTTCAATTTCATGTATTAACAAACGACATTTCGGGGTGGAAAGAACTATACTAGAAAGGGAGAGAATATGAGGGCGATTTACTTAACAGGGTTTATGGGGGCAGGAAAGACGACGATTGGAAGAAGATTAGGGGAAGTATTACAGTTACCTGTGATAGACACGGATGCGTATATTGAACAACAAGTTGGAAAAACGATTACAAAGATTTTTGCGGAAGAAGGGGAAGAGGCATTTCGAACGTACGAGCGTGAAACATTAAAAGAGCTTCCAACAGAACATGTCATTATTACAACAGGTGGCGGGATTGTCATTCAAGAAGAAAATCGTCAATTTATGCGCGAGCATGGAATCGTCATTTATTTACATTGTGAGTTACATGAATTGTTTCGTCGTTTAGCTGATGATACGACCCGACCGCTACTGATGGAAAATAAACAAAAACAAATAAAACAGCTATTTGAACAAAGACTTCCGTGGTATCGTGAAGCCCATATGACGATCGATACAACAAATCGTACGATTGATGACATCGTAGAAAACATCGTATCTTTGCTTAAATCACCTCGTTTTTGACGATACTAGCATCGAGGTGATGAACGATGGCAGGAAACGACTATGTTAAATTTATGACCGAACAAGTTGTGAAATATTTAGATCAACCAAAAGATGAACGGAAAAGACAAAAACAAGAGAAGAAACAGTTAAAAAAACAGCAAAAGCAGCCCTTTTTATATCGTTGGTTCGGTGTTATTCCGTATGCCATTATGCTTTTATTTAAGCGAAAATAAGGCTAATACTAGCCTTATTTCGCTTGCAAATAAAATAACCCACCGTTAATAACTGAAATGTGAATTCTCGGTTCATATCTTTGTCGCAACGCTTCCTTTTCATTTTCATATTCTTCTTGTTTCCCCTCGACACCTTCATAAAAATGTTGCAGTAACGCTAAGTCTTCTTCCCAACGTGCGCGCGCTTCATCTGCCCACTCATGCGTTTCAGAGACGATGAGACGTTCAACAAACGCTTCAAGACGTGCAAGTCCACTCATTGGCTTAATAAGTGGAGAAATGGTAAAGCAATAATCTGGCACAGTGACGCCCCATTGTTTTTCTTTTAATACGTCGTAAAATGACTCGATGATTGTTCCGCTAATGAGATGAATACCTAATGATAATAAACGATCTTGTTTCCGATCGCATTCATATGAAAGCAATATGTTTGTATGAAGCCACGGATGAAGAGCGACAGATCGTTCGAATACTTGTTCATAGAGCCGAACGAACCGCCCGTTCATTTTAGCAATCGAAAAAATTTGATGAAGGCGTGGAGAACCAAAATGAATATACTCTCCCTTCTCGTGAATGGATCGTTTCGTGATGAGCGATAGTTGCAATGGTTCACCTACAGCACCGATGCGCTCAACATAATGCCAATAAAACGGGCGATTCATTAATTGTTTATCCATTTCGGCCGTGAGCTGAACACGTATATGTCCATTGCTACGTTCGAGAATTGGGCAATGTGTAGCGATAAAAAAGCGTTCAAGAAAAGATTGGATGTCATCTTGCTGCATGTGTTCGTTCCTCCGTATTTGCTAAAATTTCTACAAAATTTTGCATTTTAATTTTCAGTTCTCCTTCGCTTTTCGACTGAGCAATCATGCGCTCCAAATGGTTCGAAAACGTTGGAGATTGTAGCTTCATTAAAATGTCATCTAATTCACCGACGACCCGTTCAAATAAACGAATTTTTTCGTACAGTAATGCAAATACATGTTCTTCGACCGTGTTGCGCACAACAAAATTATAAATGTGTACATCTTTTGTTTGTCCAAGACGATGAACACGTCCGATTCGTTGTTCTAGACGCATCGGATTCCAAGGCAAATCGTAGTTAATCACATGGTTACAAAACTGCAGGTTAATTCCTTCTCCTCCTGCTTCTGTTGCGATAAGTACTTGGGCGCGATGTTGAAACAGCTCTTTCATCCAATCTTTTTTACTTCGTTTAAATCCGCCACGAAACGGTACAGAAGAAATGCCGTGTTGTTTAAAAAACCATTGTAAATACAATTGGGTCGCTCGGTATTCTGTAAATACAATCACTTTATCGTTTATTGTTTGAATAAGTTCCAGCGCTTTTTTTGCTTTCGTATGTTCGGTGATCTCATTCATTTTTTGTAACAATGCACCAATGGTCGTTTCGATGCCCGGATGTCGCTCCATCATGCTTTTTAACGTGCAAAAAAGAGCTTCTTTACTACTACATATTTCACGCAATAGCGTAATGTGTGATAACGCTGTATCGGAAAAATGGGGCTTTGATTGTCGGATCGTCTCATATACGTTTCGTTCTGCTTCCGAAAAATCAATAAATATCGTTTCGACGTGCCGCTTCGTCCATTCAATTCCTGTATCGTGGCGACGATGTCGAATCATTACTTTTCGAATGAGTTCTTTTAAATGGGCATCATCATGTAATGTGCGTAGCCTTCCGTACCTTTTTTGAAATTGTTCGGCATTCCCTAAATGCCCAGGTTTCAGCAGGGAAACGAGATGAAAAATTTCTTCCACGCGGTTTTGAATCGGTGTCGCCGTCAACAGTAAGCAAAACTTCTTTTTTAATCCTTGAACAAATTCATAGTTTTTCGTTTTATTGTTTTTCAATTTATGTGCTTCGTCAATAATGACAATATCATATGTTTGTTCATAAATGATATCCCGATGCGGTTGTTTTTTCGCTGTATCGATTGATGAAACGACAACGTCACATTGTTCCCATACGTAGCTTTTCCTTTGAGCAACGGCAGGAATAAAAAATTTTTCATTTAATTCTTGCACCCATTGCGAAACGAGAGAAGCAGGAACGAGAATAAGCGCCTTTTTCACAAGTCCACGAATCATATATTCTTTTAAAATTAATCCTGCTTCAATCGTTTTTCCGAGCCCGACTTCATCCGCTAAAATGGCTTTTCCGTTCATTTGCTCGACAACTTGACGTGCAACATCGTATTGATGAGGTAAAATCGTTATATGTGGCAAATGTTTTGGCGCTTGTAGTCCATCAAACTGAGGAATAGTTAACGCTTTGGCTGATTCAAGCGCCAATTCGTACAATTCCCAGTTTGACCACGGACCGTCACGTTCGATACGCGTCATAAATTCGTCCTTCCAACTTTTCTCCCAATGTACTGTGACGTTCATAAGTATCCCTCATTTTCCGAACATTTTTGTTTGAAACAAAAAGAATTTACGTATTTTATTTATAAAAAGATGTTGCGACAAACGAGAAGTTATAAGATAATAAAAAACGTAAGAAAGTTTATAAAATTGTTTCATTATGTGCCTACATGTAGTGTGGCACAAGAGCGACAATTGTATACGGGCGGATGAGAACAGGGGGAGAGACTACGGAATGTAGCGCCGAAGGAGCAAGTGGCAACGCGAATCTCTCAGGCAAAAGAACTCCTGTTTGACGCAGCTCTGGAGAGCGTTCACGAACGTGAACCACCCACGAGGACACCTATTACAGGGAAACTTTCAGGTGAAAGGACAGAGACTACCATATGACAATATGGGGGTCGTCTGTCTTTTTTTTATGAACAAGGAGGGAGCATATGTTAAAAAGAACACCGCTATTTCCTCTGTATGCAGAGTATGGCGCGAAAACGATTGACTTTGGCGGGTGGGAGTTACCCGTGCAATTTTCTAGCATTAAAGAAGAACATGAAGCGGTACGGACGCGGGCAGGATTGTTTGATGTGTCGCATATGGGCGAGTTTGAAGTGAAAGGAAAAGATAGCCTTGCCTTTTTACAAAAAATGATGACAAACGATGTCGCAAAATTAACAAATGGTCGCGCCCAATATACGCTTATGTGCGATGAAGATGGTGGAACAGTTGATGATTTACTTGTTTATAAAAAAGGAGACGACCATTACCTTCTTGTTGTAAATGCCGCAAATATTGAAAAAGATTTTGCGTGGCTTGAAGCGCATGTATTTGGCAATGTTGAACTTGTCAATATTTCAAACGATATTGCGCAATTAGCACTACAAGGGCCGCTTGCGGAAAAAGTGTTACAACGATTGACGACTGTCGATTTATCTACCATGAAATTTTTCGCTTTTGCTGATCACATCGATGTCGCAGGCGTTCAAGCGCTTGTGTCGCGGACAGGATATACAGGTGAAGACGGGTTTGAGCTATATTGCCGAGCAGAAGATGCTCAGGCGCTTTGGCGAGCGATTTTAGAGACAGGAAAAGAAGACGGAGTGCTTCCGTGCGGGCTCGGTGCGCGCGATACACTTCGTTTTGAAGCGTGCTTGCCGCTTTATGGGCAAGAATTGTCGAAAGACATTACGCCAATTGAAGCAGGGCTTGGATTTGCGGTCAAAACGAATAAAGACGTCGACTTTTTCGGAAAAGAAGTATTGAAAAAACAAAAAGAAGAAGGAACAACACGTAAACTTGCCGGTATTGAAATGATCGACAAAGGCATTCCGCGTCACGGATATGCGGTATATGTAAACGGTGAGCAAGTTGGCGTTGTGACGACAGGAACTCAATCACCAACGCTTAAAAAAAATATCGGCCTAGCATTGATTTCTACAGCGTATTCTCCCCTTGATACAGAAGTAGAAGTAGATGTTCGCGGGAAACGACTAAAAGCAAAAGTAGTGGCAACGCCGTTTTATAAACGCACAAAATAATGTGAGGAGAGAGAGTTATGCTTCATCGTTATTTGCCAATGACGGAAGAAGATAAGCAACAAATGTTAGAGACGATCGGTGTGCAATCGATTGATGAGCTGTTTTCCGATATTCCAGAAAGCGTTCGTTTTCAAGGCGAATACAACATTAAACAAGCAAAATCAGAGCCGGAGTTAATGAAAGAATTAATGGCATTAGCCGCAAAAAATGCGGATATCAAGACGTATCCCTCATTTTTAGGAGCAGGGGTGTACGACCATTATATTCCGACGATTGTTGACCATGTCATTTCACGTTCCGAGTTTTATACGGCGTATACGCCATATCAGCCAGAAATTTCCCAAGGGGAATTGCAAGCGATTTTCGAGTTTCAAACGATGATTTGTGAGCTAACGGGCATGGATGTTGCTAACTCGTCAATGTATGATGGTGGGACAGCACTAGCGGAAGCAGCGTTGTTAAGCGCGGCGCATACGAAAAAGAAAAAAGTGTTATTATCCAAAGCGGTGCATCCAGAATATCGCGACGTTGTGAAAACGTACGCAAAAGGCCCAGGGCTAGAAGTGATAGAAATCCCGTATAAAAACGGTGTAACGGATCTTGATGCGCTTCAAGCGGAAATGAATGAAGATGTCGCATGCGTTATTGTGCAATATCCAAACTTTTTTGGACAAATTGAACCATTAAAAGAGCTCGAGCCGATCGCTCATGCGCATAAAGGGATGTTTGTTGTCGCAAGCAATCCACTTGCGTTAGGCGTATTGACACCGCCAGGCCAGTTCGGTGCAGACATCGTCGTTGGCGATGCACAACCGTTTGGCATTCCAGCCCAATTCGGTGGTCCACATTGCGGTTATTTTGCGGTGAAATCGGCGCTCATGCGCAAAATTCCAGGGCGTCTTGTCGGACAAACGACGGATGAAGAAGGGCGACGCGGCTTTGTTTTGACGTTGCAAGCGCGTGAACAACATATTCGCCGCGACAAAGCGACGTCAAATATTTGCTCGAACCAAGCGTTAAATGCGCTCGCTGCATCAGTGGCGATGACCGCGCTCGGCAAAAAAGGTGTAAAAGAAATGGCGACGATGAATATTCAAAAAGCGCATTATGCAAAAGAAGCGTTTGTCAATCATGGATTTGATGTCGTATTTACAGGACCGTTTTTCAACGAGTTTGTTGTTCGACTGAACAAGCCCGTAGCGGAAGTAAATAAAAAGCTATTGGAAAAAAGCATGATCGGCGGCTACGATCTCGGACGCGATTATCCAGAATTGCAAAACTGCATGTTAATTGCAGTGACGGAATTGCGCACAAAAGAAGAAATCGACATGCTTGTGAAAGAATTGGGGGATTGTCATGCATAAAGACCAACCGCTTATTTTTGAATTAAGCAAGCCAGGACGAATCGGGTATAGCTTACCGGCACTAGACGTGCCAGCAGTCGATGTCGCACAAGTCATCCCAACCGAATACATTCGGCAAGAGGCACCGGATCTTCCAGAAGTGTCAGAGCTTGACATTATGCGCCATTATACAGCGCTATCAAAGCGCAACCATGGGGTTGATTCCGGCTTTTACCCACTTGGATCTTGTACAATGAAATATAATCCGAAAATAAATGAAAACGTTGCCCGCTTCGCTGGATTTGCCCACATTCACCCGCTTCAGCCGGAAGAAACGGTGCAAGGGGCACTTGAATTAATGTATGACTTACAAGAGCATTTAAAAGAAATTACCGGTATGGATGCGGTGACGTTGCAGCCAGCCGCTGGTGCGCATGGAGAATGGACAGGACTGATGATGATTCGCGCCTACCATGAAGCAAACGGTGACTACAACCGCACAAAAGTCATCGTTCCTGATACGGCGCACGGAACAAATCCTGCGTCGGCAACAGTTGCCGGGTTTGAAACGGTCACGGTGAAATCGACAGAAGAAGGGCTTGTCGATTTAGACGATTTACGTCGCGTCGTCGGTCCAGATACAGCCGCGCTTATGCTCACAAACCCAAATACGCTTGGTCTTTTTGAAGAAAATATTTTAGAAATGGCAGAAATTGTGCATGCCGCAGGCGGAAAGCTGTATTACGACGGGGCAAACTTAAATGCGGTGTTAAGCAAAGCGCGCCCTGGTGATATGGGCTTTGACGTCGTGCACTTAAACCTTCATAAAACGTTTACTGGCCCGCATGGCGGCGGTGGCCCTGGGTCTGGTCCAGTTGGTGTGAAGGCGGATCTTACTCCATTTTTACCGAAACCGACGGTGGAAAAGGGAGAAAACGGCTACTATCTCGACTATGACAGACCAAAAGCGATCGGTCGCGTGAAGCCGTTTTATGGCAATTTCGGCATTAACGTTCGTGCCTATACGTATATTCGTTCGATGGGGCCAGACGGCTTAAAAGCGGTGACAGAATATGCGGTATTAAACGCTAATTACATGATGCGTCGCCTAGCGGAATATTACGATTTGCCATACAACCGTCATTGTAAACATGAATTTGTGTTATCAGGAAAGCGGCAAAAGAAATTAGGGGTGCGTACGCTTGATATTGCGAAGCGTTTGCTTGACTTCGGCTACCATCCGCCGACGATTTACTTCCCATTGATTGTCGAAGAGTGTATGATGATTGAGCCGACGGAAACGGAATCAAAAGAAACGCTCGATGCGTTCATTGACGCGATGATTCAAATCGCAAAAGAAGCGGAAGAAACGCCGGAAATCGTCCAAGAAGCACCGCATACAACGGTCGTGAAACGATTGGATGAAACGACGGCGGCTCGCAAACCGATTTTGCGATATCAGAAATAAAACAAAAGGTGAAAATGAAAAAACGAGGTGCCAGGCGTTTTTGCTTGGCACCTTATTTTTTCTTCACCTTTCCTGTCCACATTTTAAATCCGCCTTTTAAGTGGTAAAGGTCGCGATATCCTTTTCGGTAAAGCATTTGTGCTGCACGGCCGCTGCGAAGTCCGCTTTGGCAATATAAATAAATCGGCTGGTCTTTACGCAATTCTTTCATACGTAAACGTAGTTGTGAAAGCGGAATGTTACGTGCTCCTAAAATGTGACCGGCAGCATATTCATCTGGTTCGCGAACATCGATGAGTTGCGCTTTTCGATAACCTGCGCGGAACTCTTCTTCCGTAAGCGTTTTAACGACTCGCTTTTGGTAAAAGTATGTAATTACCGCGTACACAATGATTGCCCCGAGAATAATAAGAACTGTTGTCATGCGAATCCTCCTTTTTCATCGTTGCCACGTCTATTATATAAATGTTTCGTCCAAGAAGCAAAGCATTTTCCATTGACTTATTATGTTTGCTACACTATAAAATGATAGAGGAAAGGGTGGAGTAGATGGAAAAAGAAGTATGGCGATTTATTGACTCAGGCGATTGTTCCCCAGCGTTTAATATGGCGCTTGATGAAGCTTTGTTAGAATGGCATAGTGAAGGAAACTTTCCACCAACCATTCGGTTTTACGGTTGGAACCCACCGACGCTTTCGATCGGCTATTTTCAAAAAGTCGAAAAAGAGATCGATATGGATGCAGTAAAAAAATACGGACTTGGTTTTGTGAGACGTCCAACAGGCGGGCGCGGTGTGCTTCATGATAAAGAGTTAACGTATAGCGTTATCGTATCAGAAGCGCATCCAGCTATGCCACAAACGGTGACGGAAGCGTATCGCGTCATTTCACAAGGCATTTTGGAAGGATTTCGCTTCCTTGGGCTTGATGCGTATTTTGCTGTTCCAAAAACAGAAGAAGAAAAAGCGGATTTAAAAAATCCACGCTCGGCTGTTTGTTTTGACGCACCGTCTTGGTATGAGCTCGTTGTCGAAGGAAGAAAAGTGGCAGGAAGCGCCCAAACGCGACAAAAAGGGGTCATTTTACAACATGGCTCGATTTTATTAGACTTAGATGAAGAAATGCTTTTTAGCTTATTTAAGTATCCGAACGAACGAGTAAAAGAGCGATTGCGACAAAATTTTAAAAACAAAGCGGTCGCGATCAATGAGCTAACCGATCGAAAAGTGACGATCGATGAGGCGAAAGAAGCATTTTTCAAAGGATTTGAAAAAGGTTTAAACATTCAGTTGGAACGATATGAATTAACCGATGATGAGCGATTGTACGTTCAGCAACTAGCGAGGAATAAATACGAAACAGATGAATGGAATTTTAAACGATAAATTTTCCTCTTGACAAATAAAAAACACTTGACTTAATTATCAATATGTAGTATGTGTTTTTTGAAAAAACATACTACATATTGATTTTTTTATTGATTATTGTTGTCGATATATGGTAGTTTAATGTAGTAAGATTATGTTGGTAGAGGAGAGGTAGACATGACGGTTGCGTTTTCTGAAAAAATGACGGTGAATGTGGACAAGCTGAATGAGGACATTCGCCTATTTCCACAAGTGCACCCGATTACTTCTGAGATGCACATTACATATAAGGGTGTGTCGCGTTTAGTGATGCTTGATCGCTATTCGTTTAAAGATACGGAAAAGTTGACGCTAAGCGTCGGGGATTTTGTCGTTTTAACAGTGAAGGAAGATCCAAAGTTTCCGGCGCGTGGGCTTGGGTTTATTGTCGAGTTGGATTGGGAAAGTAAAAAAGCACACGTGCTCGTGGAAGAAGAATATCGCCATGTGCTAGAAGGGGACGAGGCGAAAACAGGCATTGTCGTTCGTTCTCTTGATGTGATTGAAAAACCATTAGAAATTTATTATGAGCAAATTGCAAAGCGGAACGCAACCGGGCTAGCCGCTGTTGAACAAACGGAAGAAAAACGGCAAGAGTGGTTCGAAAAGTTTTATGAACAACTTGTCAGTCTAAATTTCGTTCCAGCAGGGCGCGTATTATATGGAGCAGGTTCCGGAACAGAAGTGACGTACTTCAACTGCTACGTCATGCCATTTATCAAAGACTCGCGTGAAGGTATTTCTGAACATCGCAAGCAAGTGATGGAAATTATGAGCCGCGGTGGCGGTGTCGGAACGAACGGTTCTACCCTTCGCCCACGCAATACACTCGCGCGCGGAGTGAATGGAAAATCGTCCGGTTCAGTGTCATGGCTTGACGACATTGCAAAACTGACCCATCTTGTGGAACAAGGTGGTAGTCGCAGGGGAGCGCAAATGATTATGTTGGCCGATTGGCACCCGGACATTATTGAATTCATTATTTCGAAAATGCAAAATCCGCGCATTTTGCGCTATTTGCTTGAAAATACAGAAGATGAAGGCATTCAAAAAGCAGCGAAAGAAAAACTAAAGTTTACACCCCTTACCGAACAAGAGCGCGCGATGTATCAAGGGATCGTCAACTACAAAAACATCCCAGGATACGGTGGCTTTTCAGAAAAAATTATTAAAGACGCGGAAGAAAAGTTGCGGACAGGTGGAACGTATAGCGTGCACAATCCGGACTTTTTAACAGGGGCGAACATTTCCGTTTGCTTAACGAAAGAGTTTATGCAGGCAGTAGAAAACGATGAAGAATATGAATTGCGCTTCCCAGATGTTGAAACGTACTCGGAAGAAGAAATGCGCATCTACAACGAAAAATGGCATGAAGTCGGCGATGTGCGTGAATGGGAGAAAATGGGCTATCGCGTTCGCGTCTATCGGAAAATTCGCGCGCGCGAGCTATGGAAGCTCATTAACATTTGCGCAACGTATTCCGCCGAACCAGGCATTTTCTTTATCGATAACGCCAACGACATGACAAACGCAAGAGCGTACGGACAAAAAGTAGTTGCAACAAATCCGTGTGGTGAACAACCACTCGCACCTTATTCTGTGTGCAATTTAGCAGCAATTAATTTGGCGAATATGGTCGATAAAGAAAAGAAAGTTGTGGATTATGAAAAATTAAAGCGGACGGTTGAAGTCGGTGTCCGCATGCAAGATAACGTTATTGACGCAACGCCGTACTTCCTTGAGGAAAATAAAAAGCAAGCGCTTGGGGAGCGCCGTGTCGGTCTTGGCGTCATGGGACTAGCGGATTTGCTTATTTATTGCGAAAAAGAGTACGGTTCGGAAGAAGGAAATCGGTTAGTTGACGAGCTGTTTAAAACAATTGCGACAACGGCGTATCGTGCGTCCATTGAGCTTGCGAAAGAAAAAGGAAGTTTTCCGTTTTTAGTTGGTGAAACAGAAGAAGAAACGATGAAATTGCGCGAAGCGTTTATTCACACCGGTTATATGAAAAAGATGCCGGACGATATTCGCCAAGATATTTTAAAATACGGCATTCGCAACTCGCATTTATTAACGGTTGCTCCGACTGGATCCACAGGGACCATGATCGGCGTGTCCACAGGACTTGAACCATATTTTTCCTTCTCTTATTATCGAAGCGGCCGTCTAGGTAAGTTTATTGAAGTGAAGGCGGATATCGTTGAAGAATATTTAGATAAACATCCAGAAGCAGATCCGAACAACTTGCCGCATTGGTTTGTAACCGCGATGGATTTATCGCCAGAAGCGCATGCAGATGTACAATGCATTATTCAACGTTGGGTCGATTCAAGCCTCTCGAAAACGGTGAACGCACCGCGTGGCTATACGGTCGAGCAAGTGCAAAAAGTGTACGAGCGTTTATGGCGAGGCGGTGCAAAAGGTGGGACAGTGTATGTTGACGGTAGCCGCGATGCGCAAGTATTAACATTAAAAGCAGAAGAACATGTGGTCGAAGAGCAGCTAGAACTTCTGCCAGAAGAACCGAAAAAACGGGCTGTTGCGCTTGTTGAAACGATTCCGGATTTACGCGCAACGGACGTTACGATCGGTTCGGAAGTCGGCAACATTTGTCCAGTATGCCGTGAAGGAACGGTTGAAGAAATTGGTGGTTGTAACACATGCACAAGTTGCGGTGCCCAATTAAAATGTGGTTTATAACGTAAAAAGGGACGGGAAAACCCGTTCCTTATTTTATTATGAATAATAACAAAAATTGTATTTCATCACTTCATACGAATAAACCATACTAACATTGAGGTGATTGCATGAAGCCATTTATTCCTCAGCTTGTTTATTTTGAGCCCGAAGCGCTTCATTATCCGCTCGGCAAAGAGTTATATGAAAAATTTAAACATATGCATATCGACATTCGCGAAACAACATCGCATAACCAAGTGCGCGGCATTCCAGGAGATAACGAGCTTCAGCAATATCGCAACGCAAAATCAACGCTTGTTGTCGGTGTTCGGCGCACATTAAAATTCGATACGTCTAAACCATCGGCAGAATATGCGATTCCTCTTGCGACGGGATGCATGGGGCATTGTCATTATTGTTATTTACAGACGACGCTCGGAAGCAAGCCTTACATTCGGGTATACGTCAATCTTGATGATATTTTTTCTCAAGCGAAAGCATACATTGATGAACGCGCTCCAGAAATTACGCGCTTTGAAGCGGCTTGTACGTCGGACATTGTCGGCATCGATCATTTGACGCATGCTTTAAAAAAAACGATTGAATTTATTGGAGCGACGGAATACGGCCGACTTCGTTTTGTCACAAAATATGAACATGTCGATCATTTGCTTGATGCAAAGCATCATGGAAAAACACGCTTTCGTTTTAGCGTCAATTCACGGTATGTTATTCAAAACTTTGAACCGGGGACGTCCTCGTTTGACGCACGGCTAGAGGCGGCGCGAAAAGTGGCGCATGCTGGCTATCCGCTCGGATTTATCGTCGCTCCGATTTATATGCATGACGGTTGGGAAGAAGGATATTTTGAACTGTTTGAACGACTGAACACAAATTTGCAAGGTATCGACTTAACAAATTTAACGTTTGAATTAATTCAACATCGCTTCACTAAACCGGCGAAAACGGTTATTCAAAAACGATATCCGAAAACGAAACTTGACCTTGATGAAACGAAACGAAAATATAAATGGGGACGATACGGAATCGGAAAATATGTGTATCGAGATGAAGAGGCGAATCGGCTAAATGACACGATTCGCTCGTATATTGCGCAATTTTTTCCCGAAGCGACGATTGAATATTTTACGTAAATAGTTGTCATGCTTGGTAAACATGTTATAATCATAATGATTGCGGATGTTTGTTTAGGAGGGGAACGTATGCCAACACCAAGCATGGAGGATTATATTGAACAAATTTATATATTGATCGAAGAAAAAGGATACGCTCGTGTATCAGATATTGCTGAAGCGTTATCTGTTCATCCCTCCTCTGTGACAAAAATGGTTCAAAAGCTTGATAAAGACGAATATTTAGTATATGAAAAATATCGTGGGCTTGTGCTTACTCCAAAAGGAAAAAAAATCGGTAAACGTCTCGTGTATCGCCATGAGTTGCTTGAACAATTTATGCGTCTCATTGGTGTAGATGAAGAAAACATTTATCGCGATGTTGAGGGAATCGAACATCACTTAAGCTGGAATGCAATTGATCGCATCGGTGATTTAGTACAATACTTTGAGGAAGATCGGTCACGTCTTGAAGCGCTTCGCAACATTCAAAAGCAAAACGAGCAAGAACAGGCATAAACGCTTGTTCTTTTTTGTTTTTTTATGCTCAATCTCTCCCATTTTTCATACATATATGGCGAGGGAGGGAAGGGCATGGAGATTGACGGTGTGTTTTCTGGTGGAGGAGTCAAAGGTTTTGCGCTAATCGGGGCATATGAGGCGATCGAGGAAAAAGGTTTTCGTTTTAAGCGGCTTGCTGGTACGAGCGCAGGGGCACTTATTGCTTCGCTTATTGCGGCGGGATTTACAAGCAAGGAAATCGTGGACATGATTGAAGAAATGAATGTAATGGACTTTCTCGATGAGCGACATACAATCATCCCGTATGCATGGTTAAAATGGCTCGTGCTTTATTGGAAAATGGGGTTATATAAAGGAGAAAAGCTCGAACGATGGATCGCAGAGCAGTTAAGTAAAAAAGGTGTGTACACGTTTGCCGATTTGCCTCACGAACGATTGCGAGTCATCGCTTCTGATTTAACGAATGGGACGATGCTTATTTTGCCAGATGATTTGCCGAAATACGGCATTGATCCTCTCCGCTTTTCCGTCGCAAAAGCAGTAAGAATGAGCGTCGGCATTCCTTATTTTTTTGAGCCTGTACGGTTAAAGACGGACGAAGGAAAGCATATTGTCGTTGATGGCGGCTTACTAAGCAATTTCCCGATTTTTTTATTTGATGAAGAGCGAAAAAAGCGACCTGTTCTTGGCATCAAATTAAGCGCAAGACAAGCGCAAAAAGCAAAAAAGAAAATTAATAATGCCATTGAGTTGTATGAAGCGTTGTTTCAAACGATGCGCGAGGCGCACGATGAACGATACATTTCGCGCCGCCATGAAAAAAACATCATTTTTCTGCCTGTCAAACATGTCGTTGCCACCGATTTCTCAGTGACAGACGAAGAAAAAAAGAAGCTTATTTCGTTTGGAAAAGAGCGAACAGAACAATTTTTAAAGACGTGGACGTATTAAAAGAAAAAATCGGGTTAAAAAGAGGCCCGATTTTTTTTCTTTCCTTTTTTACCTTCAATGACTGTTAAATGAGTGGCGTGCTTTTTCTTTAAAGCGGTTGGGCGCGGTTGTTTTTTCGACGTCGGCTTCGTTTTTTGATGGTGGAGTTTTTTCGATTGTTTTACCGCTTTTTTATACGAACGACTAAAGCTTTGTCTTTGTATCCATTTATATATGCCATAAAAGGCAGCTGCGACCAATCCGATGAGAAACATTTGTTTTAACAACTGCATCGGATCGTTCCATAGACGATAAGAAAACCCAAAAATAGCGAACACAATAAGCAAAGTGATAAGCGGGAATGGGCGCCGACGCAATCGATCCACCTCCTTTATGTTACACCACTTCTTCTTGCTCGTTCGTCGCTTCTCCCTCTAACTCAAGCAAACGTTGAAATGATGCGATAGCTACTTCCACTTGATCGTTAGTCGGTTCTTTCGTTGTTAATAGTTGTAGCCATAAACCAGGGTAGCCAAACCAACGCAACACAGGAACATGACGTAACGCGTTTGTTAGTTGTAATACTTCAAAAGATAACCCTAATACAACTGGAATGAGTGCTAGTCTATTTAGGACGCGCACCCAAAGCGGTTCGGTCGGGACGAACATGTAAACGAATACGCCGATGATGACGGTAAATAAAATGAAGCTGCTGCCACAACGATAATGAAGGCGAGATTGTTGTTGTACATGTTCAACCGTCAACGGTAAACCATTTTCGTAGGCATTAATTACTTTATGTTCCGCTCCGTGATATTGAAACAATCGTTTAACGAGTGGCGTGAGCGAAATAAAGTAAATATAACCTAAAAGTAAAAGAAGTTTGAAACATCCTTCTACAAGTATTTGAGCTGTGTCCGATGGGAAAATCGGTCTCGTTAATTCAGCCAAAAATACAGGAATAAGGGTAAAAATAAATTTGCCGAATAGAAACGACAACACGCCGATCAGTGCAACACCTAAAATCATCGTCCATTTGGACGGCGTTTCAGCTTGTAACGTTTCATCTTCGTTCGGATCGAGATCATATCGTTCGCTCGAAAATTGTAAATGTTTCGATCCGTTCGCACTTGCTTGAATAATGGCAAAAATGCCGCGAAGAAACGGAATTTTTTTTAATGAAGCAAGCATTTTGTTTGTTTCGCGTGGAACGTGAAAATACTCAATCGAACCGTCTTTGCGGCGAATGGCCGTGACGGAATGATTGCGTCCAGCAAACATGACACCTTCAATGACCGCTTGCCCACCGTATACGTTTTTGCTCATAAGAAGACACCAACCTATTTTCTTTTTTCTTATATTCTACAAGAAAACGATAAAAACCTCTAGGTCGATGTATTGTTTGTATTTGTATTGTTTCCAAAAATGAGAAACGATACACATGAGATCCAACATTTTGGACAAGATAAAAACGGAGGTGATGACTGTGCAAACGAAAACAAAACAAGACGCACAACTTGAACAAAACAAGAGAGAAAAACCAATGCCCGTTCTAGCAAAAGTCGCGCTGATCGGTTTTATTGGGGGCGTGTTTTGGAGCTTCCTTGCATATTGTGCTTATTTTTTTCATTTTACAGAAGTGGCGCCAAATTTTATTTTGCAACCGTGGGCGATCGGTGATTGGAAAAACGGGGCGCTCGGTCAGGCGATTGCCATTTTGTTCATTGGGCTCGCTTCGGTCATTGCTGCGCTCCTGTACTACGCTTTCTTAAAAAATCGTCAAGGCATTTGGCCGGGGGTTGCTTTTGGAATCGGGCTATGGGTGCTTGTTTTTTACGTATTAAATCCCATTTTTCCGCAATTAAAAGCTGTTCCACAACTTGAGCGAAATACAATTGTAACGATGGTATGCTTTTACATTTTATATGGGATGTTCATCGGTTATTCCATTTCATTTGAAGTTGCAGAGATGAGGCGACAAAAACAGGTCGATGTGGTAAAATAACCATATGTATTTTTATCAGTAAAGGGGGGAGAGGGGGAATGGTTCGATTCCTCCTTTTAAACGGTCCGAACTTAAATCGTCTCGGTATGAGGGAACCGCACATTTATGGGCATACGACACTTGCTCAACTAGAAAAACAATTAACGGAATTTGCTAGTGAATATGGGGCGGAGTTGACGTGCTATCAAAGCAATTATGAAGGGGCGTTAATTGACCAAATTCATCGGGCGGAATCGTTATATGACGGGATCGTTTTTAATCCCGGCGCGTTTACGCATTATAGTTATGCATTGCGTGATGCGATCGCAAGCGTACAGACGCCAGTCATTGAAGTACATATTTCAAACATTCATGCAAGAGAGCCGTTTCGGCATCAATCTGTTTTAGCTCCTGTGACAGCAGGACAAATTGTCGGACTTGGTATAAACGGATATCGGTTGGCGATTTTAGCGTTGCTTGATATGGTTGAAGGGAAGGGGAAATAACATTGGATAAAGTACAAAAACTTCGTGCGCAATTTGCAGAGTACGGCATTGACGGATTTCTTATTACAAACGAATATAACCGACGCTATATGACAAATTTTACAGGAACAGCGGGCGTCGTTTTGATTAGCGAAACAGATGCGGTATTTATTACGGACTTTCGCTATGTCGAACAGGCGATGCGCCAAATTGAAGGATATGAAATTGTCCAACATACGCAAACGCTTATTGAAGAAGTGGCAAAACAAGTGGAGCGATTAGGTATTCAAAAGCTTGGATTTGAGCAAGACGATCTTTCGTATGCAACGTTCTCATCATACGAAAAAGCGCTCAAAACAACGCTTATCCCGGTTTCCGGTGCGGTTGAAAAGTTACGCTTGATTAAGTCGGAAGCAGAGATTAAGATATTAAAGGAAGCAGCCGAGATTGCCGATGCCGCCTTTCGTCATATTCTTGATTTTATTCGTCCGGGTGTGCGCGAAATAGACGTGGCAAATGAGCTAGAATTTTTTATGCGCAAACAAGGGGCGACAAGTTCATCATTTGACATCATCGTTGCATCTGGTGTGCGCTCAGCGTTGCCACATGGGGTAGCGACAGAGAAAGTGATTGAAAAAGGCGAGCTCGTCACGCTTGATTTTGGCGCATATTATAAAGGATACTGCTCTGACATCACGAGAACCGTTGCAGTTGGCGAAGTAAGCGACGAGTTAAAGCGCATATACGATGTCGTGTTACAAGCCCAGCTTCGTGGTGTCGAACATATTCGTGCAGGAATGACAGGCCGAGAGGCAGATGCGCTTACGCGCGATTACATTTCTGCTTGCGGATTTGGTGAGTATTTTGGGCATTCCACAGGCCATGGACTCGGCATGGAAGTGCACGAAACGCCGGCGCTGTCGATGCGTTCGGATACTGTGCTACAGCCGGGGATGGTTGTGACGGTCGAACCGGGCATTTACATAGCAGGATTGGGCGGTGTTCGCATTGAAGATGACATCGTTATTACAGAAGATGGCAATGAGCGGCTCACTCTTTCACCAAAAGATCTCATTACTTTATAGACGTAGGAGGAAATGAACATGATTTCAGTAAACGATTTTCGTACAGGTTTAACGATTGAAGTAGATGGTGACATTTGGCGTGTCATCGAGTTCCAACATGTGAAACCAGGAAAAGGAGCTGCGTTCGTTCGTTCCAAACTTCGCAACTTGCGCACTGGTGCGATTCAAGAAAAGACGTTCCGCGCGGGTGAAAAAGTAAACAAAGCACAAATCGACAACCGTAAAATGCAATATTTATATGCAAACGGCGATCAACATGTATTCATGGATATGGAATCGTATGAGCAAATCGAACTTCCTGCAAAACAAATTGAGCATGAATTAAAGTTTTTAAAAGAAAACATGGAAGTATTTATTATGATGTATCAAGGCGAAACGATTGGGGTCGAGTTGCCAAACACAGTTGAGTTAAAAGTTGTTGAAACAGAGCCAGGTATTAAAGGGGATACAGCATCTGGCGGTTCAAAACCAGCAACGTTAGAAACGGGTCTTGTCGTTCAAGTGCCATTCTTCGTCAACGAAGGCGACGTATTAATTATTAACACAACAGACGGCACATACGTATCACGTGCGTAATGAAAAATTGTAAAAGTTAAGGATTCAGCTTGTCGAAAGTCGACAAGCTGAATTTTGTATATGTAAGCTTTTAGAGGTTCAATACCATTCTTATCGTCTTTAAAACATGACCTTCAAACTCCTCATCAAATTCTTTTACAACTTTAAATCCTTTAGCTTCATAGAAGGTTTTTCCAATTTGATTATCTTTTTCAACATTGACATAAATTTCATTTACACCGTTTATTTGCATCCCTTTTTGTAACAAGGCTGAGCCGATTCCTCTGCCTTGTTGTTCTGGATGAACATAAATAGCCCATAATTCAACCTTTCCATCTTCTCTCACTGAAGAAAAATTAGCAAATCCTACAATGTTGTTTTCTACTTCAGCTACAAAAAGAGTAGAGTGTTGTAATCGTTGTTTCATTCGCTCGTCGCTGTAAGCCGATTTTAAAAAATTTTCTTGCACATCTGAAGGAATAACACCCTCGTAAGTAGCATTCCAAGTTACTTTCGCTATATCTTGAACTTGTTTTATATCTTCTTGTTTCATTTTACGAATGATGTATATCATCTTCATTATCTCCTTCATTTGTTATTTAGCATACCGTTTGATGTCCCATCCTTCACTAAAACAATTAGCAAAAAGTTTCTTCACTTAATTATGACGTTTCACACTATTATTGTATGATTTATCCTTTTTATCTACAAACACATTTCCTGATGAATTTTTCCTTTCTATACTTCTGAATTCACTTATTTCAGCATACGTTGTACTAGCACGGTTGTACAAGGAGGATGCGATGAAAATTGATGCAACTGTTTGGACGATGGCGAGTTTACGTTTTTTATCTGCAGCCATTGAATTATGTGCAGCGATTGTCATGTTGTCGCTCAATGATGTAAAAAAGGCAATTGCCGTCAATACATTGCTTGCCGTCGTTGGTCCAACTATTTTTTTAGTCGTTATGATGATTGGTCTTGTTGCAGTGGCAAACGAGCTGTCATTGTTTAAGCTCGTATGGATTGGTGCAGGAGTCATATGTATATTCATAGGCATATATGTCGTGAAGTAAAGGAGGGAAGAGGATGAAAGCGGTGTTTGATCTGTTGCCTAAGGGGATCGTTCATGCGATTCAATCATTGCCTATCGCTTCTCAGTTTACGATTGAAGAAATTCGCATTCGCATCGAACGACCGCTTGAAGTCATTGCTGGTGGGAGATCGTACATATGTCCGCATGTCGTACAAATGGGAGAAGGAATCGAACTATTAAATAAATTAAGCCAATATTCTCTCTACACAATCGAAGAAGAGCTGAAAAAAGGCTACATTACTATTCAAGGTGGACATCGCGTCGGTTTAGCTGGAAAAGTGATTGTAGAAGATGGAAAAGTAAAAGCGATTCGACATATTACATCGTTCAATATTCGAATGGCTCGGCAGCAAATCGGCATGGCTGTTCCCCTTCTCCCTTATTTATACGACGGTCGGTGGCTTAATACGATGATTATCGGTGCACCTCAAACAGGAAAAACAACGCTCCTTCGTGATGTTGCACGCATCGTCAGCAGCGGGGTGACAGAGCGGCGTATTGCTCCTCAAAAAGTTGGCATCGTCGACGAACGATCAGAAATTGCCGGCTGTGTCAAAGGCATTCCGCAATTTACATTCGGCTATCGCGTCGATGTGCTCGATGCATGCCCGAAAGCGGAAGGGATGATGATGATGATCCGTTCGATGAGCCCAGATGTTTTAATTGTTGATGAAATTGGAAGTGAAGCGGATTGTACGGCCATTTTGGAAGCGGTGCATGCAGGAGTTGGCTTATTTATGACAGCGCACGGTCGCCATATGGCTGACATCGTGAAACGTCCAGCGCTGCGTCCGATTATGGAACAAGCTATATTTGAACGATTTGTTGAATTAACAAATGTCGGACGTCCAGGAACGATTCAAGCGATTCGTGATTCACATGGGCGCGATATATATCGAAAGATGGGCGTGATGTGAATGAAATGGATTGGAGCGATATGTATTATATTAGCAACGACATGGTCAGGATTTGAAGCGTCGCGACTTTTAAGAGAGCGCACAAAACAGTTGCGCCAATTAAAAATGGCGTTGCAGTCGTTGGAAGCAGAAATTATGTACGGGCATACACCGTTAATGGACGCTTCTCTTCGATTATCACAGCAACTATCGCGACCGTTATCATGGTTGTTTGAATCGTTTGCGCATAAATTGCAAAAAGGAACGATGAACGCTCGCCAAGCGTGGGAAGAAAGCTTGCATGAAGTATGGAAAATGACCGCCTTAAAAGAAGGAGAGTTTGAGATTATGAAACAGTTTGGCGAGACGCTTGGACAGTACGATCATGAAATTCAACAAAATTACATTCGTTTAACGATGGTGCATTTAGAGCGAGAAGAAGGGGATGCCACGGAAAAACAGCAACGGTATGAAAAAATGATGAAAAGTTTAGGAGTATTAACCGGCATTCTCATCGTGCTTTTACTCATATAGAGGAGGACATTCAAAATGGGCGTTGACGTAGATTTAATTTTTCGCATTGCTGGCGTAGGGATTGTCGTTGCTTTTTTGCATACCGTTTTAGAAGGATTTGGAAAAAAGGAATATGCTCAATGGGTGACGCTGCTAGGATTTATTTATATCCTGTTTTTAGTTATTTCGATCGTCCAAGATTTATTTCAAAAAATTAAATCTGTTTTTTTGTTCCAAAGTTAGGAGGGAGTACCCATTGATATTTTACAAATTGTCGGGCTTGGGCTTATCGCCACGTTTTTAGTGACGATTTTAAACGAACATAAGTCGAATATTTCACTTTTGCTGACCGTTTTTGTCGGAACAGTTATTTTTTTATTTTTAATTGATCGCATTCAAGACATTTTTCGCATGGTTCAAACGTTAGCAAATGAAGCGCACGTTCAAACGGTATACGTTGAAACGATATTAAAAATTATTGGCATCGCATATATTGCGGAGTTTGGTGCACAAATTTCTAAAGATGCCGGGCAAGGAGCGATTGCTGGAAAAATTGAACTAGGTGGAAAAATTTTAATTTTAGCAATGGCCATCCCAATTTTAACAGCTCTTATTGAAACGATTTTAAGCTTTCTTCCGATGAAGGGGTGATGACATGAGGCGCGCTCCCATTTTATTTTTCTTTCTCCTTTTTTTCTTGCCTTCCGTTGTACAAGCATCACCGCCAACAAATGAATTAGTCAAACAACAAGCTGAACAAGTTGGTGTGGAGTCTATTAAACAATATTGGGATCATATCGTGCAACAGTATGGAGGATTATTGCCTGAAAGTCAAAAAGGATCTTTTTGGCAGTTTATAAATGGTGAGAAACAACTATCGCTCAGTGAATGGTTGCAGGCGTTTATGAAATTTTTATTGTACGAGCTGATGGCAAATGGAAAATTGCTTGGCACACTAATTTTATTAACGGTATTTAGTTTATTTTTACAATCGTTACAAAACGCGTTTTCGCATCATGCTGTCAGCAAAGTCGCACATGCGGTTGTTTATATGGTGCTGATGATTATTGCGCTAAACAGCTTTCACGTTGCTGTCACGTACGCAAAGGAAGCCATTCAGACGATGACGAGTTTTATGATCGCTCTTTTACCGATTTTGCTTGCGCTTATGGCGTCATCAGGCGGTGTTGTATCCGTAGCTTTTTTTCATCCGATTGTCTTGTTTTTTATGAATATCACAGGAACGATTATTGAACATTTTTCATTGCCGCTTCTATTTTTAGCAACGATTTTAAGCATTGTTAGTTTATTGAGCGAACATTATAAAGTAACAAAATTAGCAGATTTGTTGCGCAACATTAGCATCGGTTCACTTGGTGTGATGCTCACCATTTTTTTCGGTGTATTGTCCGTTAAGGGAGCGACAACAGCTATTGCCGATGGGATTGCGATACGAGCCGCTAAATTTGTGGCAGGAAACTTTATTCCAATTATCGGGCGAATGTTTACGGATGCGGCAGATACAGTTGTGACCGCTTCCGTCTTATTAAAAAATACAGTCGGCTTGTTCGGTGTCACTTTATTGCTTCTTATTGCTGCGTTTCCAGCGATCAAAATTTTAGTCATCGCTCTCATTTATCAACTAGCTGCTGCGATATTGCAACCGATGGGGGGAGGTATCGTTATCTCTTGCTTGAGCGTGATCAGCAAAAGCATGATGCATGTACTCACCGCCCTCGTGATTGTATCGCTTATGTTTTTTTTAAGCATGACAGTTATTATTGCAGCAGGGAATTTAACGATGATGGTTCGCTGAAAGGAGAATAGACGTTGTGGGACTGTTGACTGAGTGGATTTCCCATATCATTACATTCATCTTGCTCGCCGTTGTCATAGAACTCATTTTGCCAAACGGTTCATTTCAAAAATACGTCAAGATGGTTGTCGGTTTATTGTTTATTTTCATTTTATTTTCTCCGCTTCTTCGGTTATTTCATGGGGATGTAAATACATGGTTTGCCTCAATTCAGCAACAACAACATGCAACGCTTGAAAATGACATTGAAAAAAAGAAAAAAGAAATACAAGCCTCACAACGTGCATATATTTTAGAACAAATGGCTGTCCAGCTAAAGAACATAGCGGCTGAGGAGTTGATGCGCACATATGGTTTAACGGTGACGGACATTTCATTAACAATTGCGGAGTCGGACCAAATCCCCCCTCAGATTGAGGCGATCACGGTGGAGTTAGCAGAAGAAACGACTTCTGTTGTTAAACCGATTCGCATTCAATCTTTGCCGTCGATCACAGAAAAACACGACGACATTGCCCGCTTTTTAGCACAAATGTGGGGAGTAGATCCACAGATGATTACGATTCATCTTGAAAGGAGGGAGTAGGGAGGGGTGAAACAATGGATTGAAAAAAACTTACTGATTGCCATTCTTTTAGCCATCGGCTTATCATTTATGATCTTTGGCAATGTGTTCAACTTTTCGCCAGCAAAACGCGTTCAACAAGAAACAACTCAAACTGTATTTCGTCAAACAGATGAAGAAAAAAAATTAAAGCAAATTGCAGACTATGAAGAGCGATATGAACAACAATTAAAAGAAGCGCTTGAAGCGATTGTTGGCGTTGGTGAAGTGAAAGTAATCGTCAATGTCGATGCAACGGAACAAAACGTACTCGAAAAAAATGCGACGGTTCAGAAAAAACGAACGATAGAAGAAGATAAAGAAGGTGGAAAACGTCAAATTGAAGATGAATCAACAGACGAAAAAATTGTGATCGTACGCAAAGGGGACGGAGAAACACCGCTCGTTTTACAGACGAAAAAGCCAGACATTCGCGGTGTGCTTGTCGTGGCAAAAGGAGCCGATCAAATACAAGTGAAAAAATGGATTGTCGAAGCAGTGACGCGAACGTTGAACGTTCCGAGCCATCGCGTCGCTGTTTTACCAAAAAAGTAAGGGGGAGAACATATGTTGAAAAAGCAAACGGTTTGGTTATTAACAATGTTTAGTTTAGTTGTCGTTTTATCGGTGTACTATGTTACAAGCCCTCAAGTGACAGAACAAGTGGCGTTTGATCAAAAAGAGGAAGCGAACAATGAAAAGGACTTAAAACCAACGGATGAAGCAATGAAAGAAGAAGTTGCCAACGGAGAAGAAGTGACAGTTGAACAAACGAATACAGGAAGCGATGATTTATTTACAGCCCTTCGCCTTGAAATTGAAGATGAACGAAGCAAGTTGCGCCAAGAGTTGAATGCGATTGTCGCTTCCAATAACGTATCTGCTGAAGAAAAAAGTAAAGCGATCGATCAATTACAACAACTATCGAATATTGCAGAAAAAGAAGCGGTGCTAGAAACGTTAATTAAATCGAAAGGATACGACGATGCGCTTGTTCGTGTCCATGAAAATCAAGTGCATATTACAGTGAAAGCAAAAGAACATTCGAAAAAAGCAGCGAACGAAATTATTCAGCTCGTTCAAAGCGAGCTTGGCCGCGTACAAGATGTAGCTGTTCGTTTCCAAAAATAACCGGGAGACCGGTTATTTTTTTTTCGGTTGAAAACGAATTTTATAATACTATATAATAATAATTGTTTTTATGACCAGATATAAATTTTCTAACATTTTCTTATCATTTTATTGAATAATGGAAAAGGTGTGTCGTATCATGGTATTGTATAATCTTTTTCTACAAATGATGGGGCGAGGGGTGTAAGTCAATGTTGAAAATCCAAGAAATTCGCGAATTAATCCGATTAGTAAACGAGTCAAACATTGTCGAGTTCGTCTATGAACATGATGGCTCAAAGATTAAAATGAAAAAAGCTGGAGCGACGGAACAAGTTGTTGTTGCTACACCAAAAGTAGACGTGCCGCAAACAGCTGTTGTTCAACAACAAGCATCGGTGGCACAAGCTGTTGAAAAGGTAGAAGTGAAAGAAGAAGTAAAGCCGGAGAAACAAGTTGTTGCAACAGAAAACTTACATACAATTACATCGCCGATGGTCGGTACATTTTATGCAGCGCCATCACCAGATGCTGCACCGTACGTGAAAATTGGTGATAAAGTGAAAAAAGATACAATTGTATGTATTGTTGAAGCAATGAAGTTGTTTAATGAAATTGAAGCGGAAGTTGATGGTGAAATTGTAGAAGTGCTTGTGAAAAACGGCCAGCTCGTTGAATATGGACAACCTTTATTCCTTGTGAAGCCTGAATAAAGGAGCGATAGTTATGATAAAAAAACTGTTAATTGCCAATCGTGGGGAAATTGCTGTTCGGATTATTCGGGCGTGCAAAGAGCTTGGCATCGAGACGGTCGCCGTATTTTCTGAAGCGGATCGTGAAGCGCTTCATGTTCAAATGGCGGACGAGGCATATTGTATCGGTCCGAAAACGTCTAAAGAAAGCTATTTGAATTTCACAAATATGATGAGCGTGGCAACATTAACTCGGTGCGATGCTATTCATCCGGGATACGGATTTTTAGCTGAAAACGCAGACTTTGCTGAGCTTTGTCGGGAATGTAATGTAACGTTTGTCGGGCCGAGTCCGGAAGCGATTACAAAAATGGGAACGAAAGATGTTGCACGTGAAACGATGAGACAAGCTGGGGTGCCGATCGTTCCCGGCTCGCAAGGAATTATTGAGAGTATCGATGAAGCGATTGCACTAGCGAATGAAATAGGGTATCCTGTTATTATTAAGGCAACCGCAGGTGGAGGCGGAAAAGGAATTCGCGTCGCTCGAGATGAGCAAGAGCTTAGAAAAGGAATTACGATTACGCAACAAGAAGCGGCTACTGCTTTTGGAAATCCGGGTGTATATATTGAAAAGTACATTGAAGATTTCCGACACGTTGAAATTCAAGTGTTAGCAGATTCATATGGAAACGTCATTCACCTCGGCGAGCGCGATTGTACAATTCAACGACGTTTACAAAAACTGTTGGAGGAAACACCATCTCCTGTGCTTGATGAAGAAATGCGTCAAAAGATGGGAGAAGCAGCTGTCAAAGCAGCGCAAGCCGTCCAGTATACGGGGGCAGGAACGGTCGAATTTATTTACGACTATCGCAATCGCCAATTTTACTTTATGGAGATGAACACGCGCATTCAAGTCGAACATCCAGTAACGGAAATGGTGACAGGTGTCGATTTAATTAAAGAGCAAATTCGTGTAGCATCAGGTGAGAAATTGACGTTGAAGCAAGAAGATGTCACTTTCAACGGTTGGTCTATCGAATGCCGAATTAACGCGGAAAACCCTGAGAAAAACTTTATGCCATCGGCCGGAAAAATACAAATGTATTTGCCGCCAGGTGGATTTGGAGTGCGGGTAGATTCAGCTGCTTATCCAGGTTATACGATTCCGCCATATTATGATTCGATGATCGCCAAACTGATCGTTCATGCACCGACGCGCGAAGAAGCGATTGCGCGCATGAAACGGGCTTTAAGTGAGTTTGTTATTGAAGGAGTTCATACGACAATTCCGTTTCATTTAAAATTGCTTGATCATGAAAAATTTATCGAAGGAAACTTTAATACAAAGTTTTTAGAAACATACGATGTAATGAACTCTTAATGATAAAGGAGGGAATCCGTTATGTCTGAACATGTATTAGAAATGGAAAACGGCCATAACAGCTTAGGAAAGGTAGAAATTGCACCGGAAGTGATTGAAGTCATCGCAGGTATTGCGGCGTCTGAAATTGAAGGGGTAGCGCAAATGCGCGGCAATTTTGCAGCAGGTGTCGTTGAGCGATTAGGGAAAAAAAATCACGGTAAAGGCGTAAAAGTCGACTTAACGGACCGCGGGATTGTCATTGACATTTATTGTGTAATGAATTTTGGCGTATCGATTCCAACGGTTTCACAAAAAATTCAAGAAAACGTCCGCCAAGCGTTGCTGACGATGACAGGATTAGAGACAGCGGAAGTGAACGTTCATGTTGTTGGCGTTCAATTCGAATCGTCCAAAGTAGAGGTAGAAGTCGAGTAAAGAAAAGGGGCAATCTCGTTTATGAGATCGCCCTTTTTCGATGGGTGAGTGTTTTCTTTCGTGGAAATGTGTTATGATCATGGTATAATTTTCGACATTACGAATAGAAAGGGTTTTGGTCATGAAACGGCATACAGCAAGAGAAAAAGCGTTGCAAGCATTGTTTCAAATTGACGTGGGAGGCATTGAACCACATGCGGCGATTGCAAACGTCGCTGAAGAAGAGACCGATCCATTTATGGAAATGCTTGTTTTCGGCGTGGTGGAACATCAAAAAGAAATTGACGACTTATTGCGTCAACATTTAGAAAAATGGACATTAGAGCGCGTGGCGAATGTCGATCGTTCCATTTTACGCATGGCTGTATTTGAAATGAAATATATGGATGACATCCCGTTCAATGTAAGCATGGATGAAGCGATTGAATTAGCAAAAGTGTTTGGTGATGAAAAATCAAGTCGCTTTATTAACGGCGTACTTGCGAAAATAAAAGAAACATTGTCTTAAACGAATAAGGGGGAGAAGGATTTATGGCAGCACAAATCATTAACGGTTTTGAACTAGCGAAAGAAAAACGCACACAATTAGCAAAAGAAGTCGAGCAGTTAAAACAACAAGGCATCGAGCCTGCATTAGCGGTCATCCTCGTTGGAGATCATCCCGCTTCACAATCATATGTAAAAGCGAAGCAAAAAGCATGTGAAGAAATTGGCATTCGCTCGATTTTACTTACTTTTCCAAGCGACATATCTGAGGAGTTTTTGCTAGAGCAAATCGCCCGTTTAAACGAAGACCGCTCGGTACACGGCATTTTAGTTCAATTGCCGCTACCAAAACAAATGAATGAACTACATATCATTGAAGCGATTGCACCAGAAAAAGATGTCGATGGGTTTCATCCATTAAATATTGGACGAATGATGACGGGGCAGAAGACGTTTTTACCTTGTACACCGTACGGCATTTTATATATGGTTCAATCTTTGCAAGTCGATATCGCCGGAAAACATGTCGTTGTTGTCGGTCGCAGTAATATCGTCGGTAAACCGGTTGGACAGCTGTTTTTACGCGAACACGCAACGGTCACGTACTGTCATTCGCGCACAAACGATTTAGCAGCGATCACGCGCCAAGCGGATATTTTAATCGTCGCTGTCGGCAAACCGAAGCTGATTACGTCACCATATGTGAAAGAAGGAGCAATTGTGATCGACGTTGGCGTCAATCGATTAGAAAGCGGAAAATTGTGTGGGGATGTCGATTTTGACGATGTAAAAGAAGTAGCAAGCTACATTACTCCGGTGCCAAAAGGAGTTGGACCAATGACGATTACGATGTTGTTGCACAACACGATACAAGCTGCGCGTGAACTACATAAATAAGCGAGGTTATTTTTGTGGCAGAAATGAGATATGTAACAGTTGCAGCGTTAACGAAATACATTAAGCGGAAATTTGAAGTCGACCCTCATTTGCAAGATTTATGGATTAAAGGGGAAATTTCAAACTTTACATATCATTCGCGTGGGCATATGTACTTTACTTTAAAAGACGAACAAGCGCGCATTCAAGCGGTCATGTTTGCGGGATATAATCGACAGTTAACGTTTAAGCCGGAAAATGGAATGACCGTACTTGTGCGCGGTGAAATTTCCGTGTATGAGCCGAGCGGAACGTATCAAGTATATGTAAAAGAGATGCAGCCGGATGGTGTTGGCGCGCTGTATTTAGCGTATGAGCAATTAAAAAAGAAACTAGAACAAGAAGGATTATTTGCTAAGGAACATAAAAAGCCGATTCCGAAATTTCCGCAACATATTGGCGTGGTGACCTCGCCAACAGGAGCGGCCATTCGCGATATTTTAACGACGATTCGTCGCCGCTATCCGCTAGCGAAAGTCATTTTGTTTCCGACGCTCGTTCAAGGGGAACAAGCTCCGTTATCGATCGTTCAATCAATTCAAAAAGCGAATGACATCGGATATATCGACGTGCTCATCGTCGGTCGTGGTGGCGGCTCGATTGAAGAGCTTTGGGCGTTTAATGAAGAAATGGTAGCGCGTGCGATTTTTCATTCGCGCGTTCCGATTATTTCTGCTGTCGGACATGAAACGGATTATACGATCGCTGACTTTGTTGCCGATTTGCGAGCACCGACGCCAACAGGGGCAGCAGAGCTTGCCGTGCCGCATGTCGCTGATTTGCTTTCGCGTGTATCGGACCAACAAGCTCGCCTCATTCGAGCGATGAAAGAGCGAATGAACGCGGAACAACAACGGTTGCAATCGTTACGTTCATCGTATGCGTTTCGCTATCCGAAACGGTTATATGAACAAAAAGAACAACAGCTAGATATGCTTGTTGATCGATTGCAAAGACAAATGAACGATATGTTCAAACAAAAAGAACATAAGCTTCAACAATTGCAGCTTACGTTATTTGCTCATCATCCACAATCGCGAATCGAAAAAGCGGTCGATCGTGTCCGCACGTTAGAACAGACGATCGTTCGCTATATGAACGATATAATAAAACAAAAAAAGTGGTCGCTTGCCACGGCAATGGCAAAACTCGATGCGCTCAGCCCGCTAAAAATTATGGAGCGCGGATATAGCCTCGCATACGATGAGCAGGAAGGGCTCATTAAGACAGTAAAGCAACTGCAAGAAGGGGATCGCGTTCATATCCGTTTTCAAGATGGACGTGCACATTGCATTGTTTCGAATATTGAGGAGGAAGAAGTATGACATTTGAGGAAGCGATGAGTAAACTTGAAGAAATTGTGCAAAAGTTGGAAGAAGGTGACGTTCCGCTAGAAGAAGCTATTCACTTTTTCCAAGAGGGGATGAAATTGTCGAAATTTTGTCATGACAAACTACAACAAGTAGAAAAGCAAATGGAATTTATTTTACGAGAAGATGGGCAACTTGAACCGTTTACGGTGCAGGAGGAGTAAACATTGGAATCGTTATTGCGACAATATAAATCACAAATCGAACAGCAGCTTCCCGCGTATATTGAATCGTTACAAGCGCCTCAAACGATCAAAGAGGCGATGTTATATTCGTTGCAAGCAGGTGGGAAGCGCATTCGTCCTCTCTTATTGCTTTCAACGTTACATGCGTTTCAGAAGCCGGTACACATCGGCATGTCTACTGCCTGTGCGCTCGAAATGATTCATACGTATTCGCTCATTCATGATGATTTGCCAAGTATGGATAACGACGATTTACGGCGCGGTAAGCCGACAAACCATAAAGTGTTCGGTGAAGCGAACGCCATTTTAGCGGGCGACGCGCTACTGACATACGCTTTTCAAGTTGTAGCAGATGACGAAGCCATTTCACCAGATGTAAAAGTTCGCCTCATTTCGGAATTAGCGAAAGCGGCTGGACCTGAAGGAATGGTCGGAGGACAAGTAGCTGACCTTGAAGGAGAAGGAAAAACGATTAGTTTACAGCAACTAGAATACATTCACCGCCATAAAACAGGAAAGTTGTTGCAATACAGCGTTCGGGCAGGTGCGATATTAGGGGGAGCAACGGAACGACAATTAACATTGTTGACGACGTTTGCCGATCATCTCGGTTTAGCGTTTCAAATTCGTGACGACATTTTAGACATTGAAGGAGACGAACAAAAAATCGGGAAAAAAGTGGGTAGCGACATCGAAAATGATAAATCGACGTACCCTTCTCTTTTGACGCTTGATGGAGCAAAGAAAAAACTTCACGATCATATGAAAGAAGCGCGCAAACTTCTTGACGAAGCTAAAATCGATGCGTCGTTATTACATTACATTTGCGATGTCATCGAAACGCGCGATCATTAATAGCATTGAGGAAAAAAGCAACATGTGATATAGTGGAAAAGAAATGTTAGCCGTTCACACGTTTGTGTAAGCGGCTCTTTTTTGCGTGTAAACGTGTTTGTCTGTATAATTAAAAATACAAAAAGCTGTATGATATAAGTTTGTAATAGCTTACATGAAAGAGAGTGGTCGCGTTGGATGTTACAGCGATTCAAAATCCGAAATTTTTAAAGCACATGTCAAACGAACAGCTCGTTCAATTAAGTGAGCAAATTCGACAATTTTTAATTGAAAAATTATCAAAAACAGGTGGACATATTGGCCCGAATTTAGGGGTCGTCGAATTGACGCTAGCGCTTCATAAAGTGTTCGACAGCCCAAAAGATAAGCTCATTTGGGACGTTGGTCATCAATCTTACGTGCATAAAATTTTAACAGGTCGTGCAAATCAGTTTGATACGTTGCGGCAATATAAAGGATTATGTGGTTTTCCGAAACGAAGTGAAAGTGAACACGACGTATGGGAAACGGGGCATAGCTCGACATCGTTGTCCGCTGCTATGGGAATGGCGATTGCACGCGATTTAAAAGGAACAGACGAATATATCGTTCCGATTATTGGAGATGGAGCATTAACAGGCGGAATGGCACTAGAAGCGTTAAATCACATCGGACATGAGAAAAAAGACATCATCGTTATTTTAAACGATAACGAAATGTCAATTGCTCCAAACGTCGGTGCGCTCCACAACGTGCTTGGTCGTCTGCGAACAGCAGGAAAGTACCATTGGGTAAAAGATGAATTAGAAATGTTATTAAAGAAAATCCCAGCTGTCGGTGGAAAGCTTGCGGCAACGGCGGAACGAGTCAAAGATAGCATTAAATATTTGCTCGTTTCAGGTGTGTTTTTTGAAGAGTTAGGCTTTACGTATTTCGGACCGGTAGATGGCCATGATTTTGAAGATTTATTTGAAAACTTACATTATGCGAAAAAGACGAAAGGACCTGTTCTTGTTCACGTCATTACGAAAAAAGGAAAAGGGTATCACCCAGCAGAAAACGATAAAGTGGGAACGTGGCACGGAACGGGACCGTATAAAATTGAAACGGGTGATTTCATCCAATCAAAGCAGTCTGCTCCTTCTTGGAGCGCGCTCGTTAGCGAAACGGTACGTAAATTAGCGCGCAAAGATCCTCGCATTGTTGCCATTACACCAGCCATGCCGGTTGGATCAAAATTAGAAGGGTTTGCAAGTGAATTTCCGGAGCGCATGTATGATGTCGGTATCGCTGAACAACATGCGGCGACGATGGCTGCCGGTTTAGCCACGCAAGGGATGAAACCGTTTTTAGCGATTTATTCAACTTTTTTACAACGCGCATATGACCAAGTCGTTCACGATATTTGTCGCCAAAACTTAAACGTGTTTCTTGGAATCGACCGAGCGGGGCTTGTTGGTGCTGACGGGGAAACGCACCAAGGTGTGTTTGATATCGCCTTTTTACGTCACATTCCAAACATCGTATTAATGATGCCAAAAGATGAAAATGAAGGGCAACATATGGTATATACAGCCATTCAATACGATGACGGACCGATTGCGATGCGTTTTCCGCGCGGCAACGGTCTCGGTGTGCCGATGGATAAACAATTAAAAAACATTCCGATCGGCACATGGGAAGTGTTGCGTGAAGGAACAGACGCTGCCATTTTAACGTTCGGTACGACGATTCCGATGGCGCTTCAAGCGGCTGAGCGCCTAGCGAATGACGGCATTTCTGTACAAGTTGTCAATGCTCGTTTTATTAAGCCGCTAGATGAACAAATGTTGCACGCGTTACTACAAAAAAATATGCCATTACTCACGATTGAAGAAGCCGTGCTTCAAGGCGGATTTGGTAGCGCGGTGCTCGAATTTGCTCATGATCATGGATATCATGGAGCGACCATTGATCGAATGGGTATTCCGGATCGTTTTATTGAACATGGCGGTGTTTCACAGTTGCTCGAAGAAATTGGATTGACGACAGAACATGTGATGGAACGTATTTGTTTATTAACTCCGAAAAAAAGAAAAAGGGCATGAGAGATGAAAGGGAAGAAAGAACGTTTAGATGTATTGCTTGTCGAACGTGGATTGGCTGAAACGCGTGAAAAAGCGAAACGGACGATTATGGCCGGTCTTGTATATTCGAATGAAATGCGGCTTGATAAACCGGGAGAAAAAGTACCTGTTGACATTCCGCTGACGGTGAAAGGACATGCGATCCCATATGTCAGTCGCGGGGGACTGAAACTGGAAAAAGCGTTACGAGCGTTTTCGCTTCATGTCGAAGATAAAGTCATGCTCGATATTGGTGCATCGACCGGCGGGTTTACAGACTGCGCGTTGCAAAATGGGGTAAAGTTGTCGTACGCTCTTGATGTCGGATACAATCAGCTTGCGTGGAAACTGCGTCAAGATGAACGTGTTATTGTAATGGAGCGGACAAACTTCCGCTACGTGACGCCGAGCGACTTTCAGCACGGATTGCCAAACTTTGCAACAATTGACGTGTCATTTATCTCATTAAAGCTCATTCTCCCTGTTTTAAAGACGATTTTAGTGCCGCATAGCGATGTTGTCGCTTTAGTCAAGCCACAGTTTGAAGCCGGAAAAGAGTTCGTTGGAAAAAAAGGAATCGTTCGCGATGCGCGCGTTCACATCCACGTGCTCCATACGATTACGGCATTTGCTCAACAAGAAGGGTACGATATTATCGGATTAACGCACTCGCCGATCACAGGCGGTGATGGCAATATTGAATTTTTACTTCATTTACGTTGGGAAGGCAAAGAAGTAGGAGAAAATCGCTTGGCGGTTTCCCCAGAAGAAGTTGTTGCTAGGGCGCATGACGAACTGAAAGAAAATAAAGAACATGCAGGGGAATAACGATCGGTTATTCCCTCTTGTTTGCCCGTCTATCGTTCGGTAACATAGAAGTATAAATATGCATATGTTATACACGCGAAAGAGGTGTTTTCGTTGAATAAAGGACAACGTCATATTAAAATTCGTGAAATTATTTCAAATCATGATATTGAAACACAAGATGAACTTGTTGATATGTTGCGCAAAGAAGGCTTTAACGTGACACAAGCAACCGTGTCCCGAGACATTAAAGAACTTCATTTAGTGAAAGTCCCAATGATGGATGGGCGCTATAAATATAGCCTACCTGCCGATCAACGATTTAATCCGCTACAAAAATTAAAGCGAGCGTTGATGGATGCGTTTGTGAAAATTGATGGAGCTGGTCATTTGCTTGTCATGAAGACGTTGCCGGGCAATGCGCATGCCATCGGTGTACTTCTTGATCATTTAGAGTGGGATGAAATTGTTGGAACGATTTGTGGCGATGATACGTGTTTAATTATTTGCCGCACGCCAGAAGATACAGAAGTCATTTCAAAACGATTGTTGGACATGCTGTAATAAAGGTGTGAATGTGACATGTTAGCAGAGCTATCCATTAAAAATTTTGCGATTATTGAATCGCTCTCGCTTTCGTTTGAAAAAGGACTAACGGTTTTAACAGGAGAAACGGGAGCGGGAAAATCGATTATTATTGATGCGATTCATTTATTAATTGGCGGACGAGGTTCCGCAGAGTTTGTTCGATACGGGGAAACAAAAGCGGAAATTGAAGGATTGTTTTTGCTTGAACAAGATGACCATCCGTGTTATAGCAAATGTGCGGAACTCGGCATCGATATAAGCGACGGCATGATTGTGCTTCGACGGGAGCTAACAGTAAACGGAAAAAGCGTTTGCCGGGTCAATGGAAAATTAGTAACGATTGCGACGTTGCGCGAAATTGGTTCAACGCTCGTGGATATTCACGGGCAACATGAGCATCAAGAGCTGCTCGACGAGAGTAAACATTTACACTTATTAGACGAATACGGAGGCGAGCATATTCGTGATGCGTTAGAAGAGTATGGGGCATTGTATGCTACATATGAGCGAGTGAAGCGTCAACTGCAAAAATTAAATGAAAATGAGCAACAAATGGCACATCGACTAGATTTATTAACATTTCAGTTAGATGAAATTCAAAAAGCAGAGTTGCAAATAGATGAAGATGAACGGCTGATGGAAGAACGCCGAAAAATCGTTAACTTCCAAAAAATATATGAGGCGTTACAAAGCAGTTATGAGGCGCTTTATGGGGAGCAACGTGGACTAGATTGGATTGGATTAGCGATGAACCATTTGGACCATGTGAGCGATATCGATGCATCAGTGAAACAAGCTCAAGAAGTCGTATCGAATTGCTATTACTTGTTAGAAGAAGTTGCTCACCAACTACGTGAACAGTTAGATCAGTTAGAATACGATCCGCTTCGACTTGACGAAATTGAAAGTCGCTTAAATGAAATTAATCATTTAAAACGAAAATACGGTCAAACGGTGCGCGACATTTTAGAATATGCCGCAAAAGTAGAAGAGGAAATCGAAACGATTCAGCATCGCGACGATCATATTCACAAATTACAGGCTGAACTTCAATCCATTACGGCTGATTTGCTCATTGAAGCGAAGCATATTAGCAAATTGCGCATGCAATATGCGAAACAACTCATCGATGACATTCATCAAGAGCTAAAAGATTTATACATGGAAAAAACGACGTTTGATGTCGTTTTTCGAAAACGTCAAGGATCGTACGATGATCCGCTACTCGATGGAACACCTGTCAAGTTGCAGGCAAGCGGAATAGATGAAGTTGAGTTTTACATTTCGACAAACCCTGGAGAACCGTTAAAGCCGCTCGCGAAAGTGGCATCGGGTGGGGAATTATCGCGCATGATGCTTGCTTTGAAAAGTATTTTTTCTAAACATCAAGGTGTGACATCCATTATTTTTGATGAAGTAGATACAGGAGTAAGTGGACGCGTCGCTCAAGCCATTGCAGAAAAAATTTATCGCGTCGCACGTCATTCTCAAGTATTATGTATTTCGCACTTGCCGCAAGTTGCAGCGATGGCAGATACGCATTTATTTATCGCAAAAGAAACGATCGACGGACGGACAAAAACAACTGTTGAGGCGTTAAATGAAGAAGAAAAAATTAACGAAATAAGTCGGATGATTTCTGGGGTGGAAATTACAGAACTGACGAAACAGCATGCACGTGAGTTGTTACAATTAGCGGAAAAAATCAAAAATGAAACAGTATGAATACCAACATTGGTATTGTTTTTTTCGTTTTATTCGGTTATATTTCATTCGTTTCAGGCAACATTAAATAGTGTAGGATTCGGTGTGTACGTAGGAACGAGGAGAGTGAAGATTTTGGATTTTGACAAATTAAGAAAAGGAATAGGTGCATTTCTCCTTGTTTCTTTTATCGTTCTAAGTATGGCAACACCATTTCAAAAATATGTAAAAATCCCGAAACAACTTGTATTATTTCAAGGACAAACAGCTCATGTACCTGTATTTGGTTCTGTTCAAACGATAACGACAGGTGCTGTCTCTGTTCAGCAAAAAGAAAAATTAGCGATCAGCGGGGAACATGTCGGAGAAAGCGATGTCATTTTACAGATGGCAGGATTCCCGATTAAGCAAGTAAACGTAAAAGTATTACCGGATTTTAAAGTCGTTCCTGGCGGTCAATCGATTGGTGTGAAATTAAATACAGTTGGAGTTCTTGTCGTCGGCCATCATCTAGTGGAGACGGAACAAGGAAAACAATCCCCCGGTGAAACGGCTGGCATTCAAGTCGGAGACGCCATTACACATATCAATGGAAAAAAAATCGAAAAGATGACAGATGTCTCTCCGTTTATTGAAGAAGCGGGGAAAACAGGCAAACCTTTACGACTCACTGTTGCGCGTGATCGTCATACGTTTGAAACGACCTTGACCCCATTAAAAGATAAACATGATCAAGCGTATCGCATCGGATTATACATTCGCGATTCAGCGGCGGGAATTGGAACGATGACGTTTTTTGATCCGAAATCAAATATATACGGGGCACTCGGACATGTCATTTCTGATATGGATACGAGGAAGCCGATCGTCGTTCGTGATGGAACGATCGTCAAATCGACGGTAACGGCTATTGATAAAGGGAGAAATGGAAGTCCAGGTGAAAAATTAGCGAGATTTTCAAGCGATAAACAAGTGATTGGTGACATTAAAACAAACAGCCCGTTCGGTATTTTCGGTAAGCTTTCACAGCCGATTCAAAACGGTATTTTTGATAAACCGATGCCGATTGCTTTATCGACAGATGTGAAAAAAGGACCGGCAAAAATATTAACCGTCGTCGAACGAGATCGTGTCGAGGCGTTTGATGTTGAAATCGTGAGTGTCACTCCGCAAAAATTTCCTGCGACAAAAGGAATGGTCATTAAAGTGACGGATCCACGTTTGTTAGAAAAAACAGGTGGCATCGTTCAAGGGATGAGTGGGAGCCCGATCATTCAAAACGGAAAACTTGTTGGGGCTGTGACGCATGTATTTGTCAACGATCCGACATCTGGGTACGGTGTGCACATTGAATGGATGTTGCACGAAGCTGGAATTAACATTTATGATAAAAGCGAACAAAAAGCGAGCTAATATTGGCTTGCTTTTTGTTTTTCCACGCAATTTGTCATATTTTATCATGACACGGCGTAAACATGTAGTGTAAAATGAAAGAAAAAACGTGCACATGTGTTTTATGAAAAATATAAATTATTTGACTAATTTTGCAAAGAAAAAAGGATTTTTGTCCATTGCGTCGAATTAAGCACGTATGTGACAAAAGATCATTGCTTTAGGGAGGAAGATTTCGTGAGTACAATAAAAGTTTGCATTGTAGATGATAACCGAGAATTAGTGCATTTGCTTGAAGAATACATTACGAGCCAAGGAGATATGGAAGTCATTGGTGTTGCATATAACGGGCAAGATTGCTTGCAACTGTTGCGCGATCGCGATCCAGATGTTCTCGTTCTCGACATTATTATGCCGCATTTAGACGGTTTAGCTGTGCTAGAAAAGTTGCGCATGATGAAACAACCATTGCCAAACGTCATTATGTTAACGGCGTTTGGACAGGAGGATGTAACGAAAAAAGCGGTTGAGCTCGGCGCTTCTTACTTCATTTTAAAGCCGTTTGACATCGAACATTTAGTGAATCAAATTCGTCAAGTATGTGGCAAGAAACCAGCGGTATTCAAACGACCGCTTCTTTCGGCAATTCGCGACGGCAAGCCAAAAAATTTAGATGCGAGCATTACAAACATCATTCACGAAATTGGTGTCCCAGCCCATATTAAAGGATATTTATATTTACGCGAAGCGATTGCCATGGTGTATAATGACGTCGAGTTGCTCGGATCGATTACAAAAGTTCTTTATCCGGACATTGCGAAAAAATATAATACGACAGCTAGTCGCGTAGAGCGAGCGATTCGTCATGCAATTGAAGTCGCATGGAGCCGTGGTAATTTAGAGTCCATTTCTTCTTTGTTTGGCCATACAGTCAGCATGTCAAAAGCGAAACCGACGAACTCAGAATTTATTGCCATGGTTGCAGATCGGTTAAGACTTGAACATAAAGCAAGTTAAAAAAGGTAGTCGGGCGACTACCTTTTTTGTTGCTCGTTTTTTTCGACTTCAAGCAATTTTTGGACTAATACGTGCTGAGGCATGTGCATAATTTGTTCTAGCGGCACGTTCAATGCTTTAGCAAGCTTTTGCGCTGTTTCTAACGAAATTTGTAACGGTCGCATGAGTTCCACTCCTTTCATATGTTAAGTATAGAACGTTTTTAAAGGTGGGAAAAGGATGACACATATTTTTGCTCATCGCGGTTCAGCTGGGACGCATCCAGAGAATACAATGGCCTCTTTTATAGAAGCAGCACGTGTTCATGCGGACGGGATTGAACTTGATGTACAACTTTCAAAAGACGGTGTTGTTGTCGTCATTCATGATGAAACGGTCAATCGGACGACAGATGGAACAGGATGGGTTGGACAAATGACGTATCGGCAATTACGAAAATTAAACGCCAACTATAAATTTAAACAATACGGGTTTTGTCCGATTCCGTCGTTACAAGAAGTGCTTGAGTGGGCACAACACACGTCGTTGCTTATTAATATTGAATTAAAAAACAATCTTGTACCTTATGAACGACTAGAAGAAAAAACAATTGAACTTGTAGAGCGATATCGTTTAGCACCGCGCGTCATTTTTTCTTCGTTTAACCATGAAAGTATGGCAACATGTCATCAGTTAGCTCCTCATATTGAAACAGCGCTACTATATATGGAAAAATTGCATCAGCCGTGGGATTATGCCCATACTTTACACGCTTTGGCGCTTCATCCGTATCATCGCGCTGTAGATCGACCGTTTGTTGAAGCGGCCCATACCAATCAATTGCTCATTCGTCCTTTTACAATCAATAAAGAAGAACAGATGAAAACGATGTTTCAATATGAAGTCGATGGGATATTTACAGATTTCCCTGAAAAGGCAAAAAACGTGCGCGAAAAAACGCTTCGATCATTGTGAATCGAAGCGTTTCTTTTTTTGAAAGCGTGGCTGTACTTTGTTTCGCTTTCGATCGCGGTGCAAAATAAATCCTGCAATAAAGCTAAGACCAATGATAAAACAAAATAAACCGAGCAAAAATTGAATGACAAGTGAAGGGATTGGTGCGTGTAAAATGCCAAATACGGTATCGCGCATCCATTTAATCCCTAGCGCTGCGATAAATCCTGGAATTAGTAAAATAAGTAGGGCGATCATTCGCTGCATAAAACAAAACCCTTTCCATTCGTTCTGTTTTCATCTCGTTCTGTTTTCATCATAAATGTTTTTGTTTGTTTGTCAAGAAGAGAAAAAAAATGTATGATGAAAGCGTCTGCAAAAAATTGCAAACGAATAGGTGATGGGAATGAAAAAAGTATTAATTGTTGGGGCAGGCAAAGGTGGAAGTGCATTATTAAAAATGTTTCATGAAACGAAATTGATGGATGTCGTGGCGATTGTGGATCGAAACGAAGATGCCCCTGGGATAAAAGCTGCGCGCGAAATGGGGATCCAAACGAGCAAACATTGGCGCGATGTGTTAATAGATGATCTTGACATTATCGTTGAGGTCACAGGAGATGATGAAGTGTTTACTGCGTTGCGCAAAGAAAGTCCGGCGCATACGGTCGTTATTCCCGGGGATATCGCTTATATTATTGCGCAGCTTGTGGAAGAAAAAGAGCAACTCATTGCGACGTTAAAAACAGCAACAACGAAACACGATTTAATTTTTCATTCTACGCATGACGGAATGATCGTCATTGACGAACGTGGTTTTGTCACCCATATGAATCCGAGCGCAGAAAAAATGATTGGAAAAAGAAAAAAAGAAGTCATTGGCACGCATATTTTGCGTGTTATTCCAGCTAGCGGATTGCCGCGTGTATTACAAACGAGAGAAGTTGAGTTGAATCAAGAATTAATATTAGAAAACGGAAAAAAAATGATTACGACACGCATCCCACTTATTGATGAAACCGGAAAATTATTTGGTGCTTTCGCTGTATTTAAAGACATTACAGAAGTTGTCCATCTAGCAGAAGAAGTAACGAATTTAAAAGAAATTCGCACGATGTTAGAAGCGATTATTCACTCTTCAGAAGAAGCGATCTCTGTTGTTGATGAATACGGTAACGGCATTTTAATTAATCCTGCATATACAAAATTAACGGGGTTATCAGAAGAAGAAGTGATCGGAAAACCGGCGACAGCGGACATTTCTGAAGGGGAAAGCATGCATATGAAAGTGTTGAAAACGCGGCGACCGGTCAGAGGAGTGCGCATGAAAGTCGGTCCGAAAAAGCGCGATGTCGTTGTTAATGTTGCGCCAATTATTGTCGACGGCATGTTAAAAGGAAGTGTCGGTGTCATTCATGATGTATCAGAAATTGAACAGTTGACTTCTGAGTTACAACGCGCTCGCCAAATTATTCGTACATTAGAGGCAAAATACTCATTTGATGATATTGTCGGCACATCAGAAGAGATGATGTTAGCGATTGAACAAGCAAAATTAGCGGCGAAAACACCTGCAACGATTTTGCTTCGCGGGGAGTCGGGAACAGGGAAAGAACTGTTTGCTCACGCCATTCATAATGCTAGTGATCGAAAATATCATAAATTTGTTCGTGTAAACTGCGCAGCCATTTCCGAATCGTTACTTGAAAGTGAATTGTTCGGCTACGAGGAAGGGGCGTTCTCAGGCGCAAGGCGCGGAGGGAAAAAAGGATTGTTTGAGGAAGCGAACAACGGAAGTATTTTTTTAGACGAGATTGGCGAATTATCCGCCAATATGCAAGCGAAATTGTTGCGTGTATTACAAGAAAAAGAAATTGTTCGCGTCGGTGGCACGAAGCCTATTCCAATTAATGTGCGCGTCATTGCTGCGACGAATGTTCACTTGGAAAAAGCGATTGCCGATGGGACATTTCGTGAAGACTTATATTATCGGCTCAATCGCATGCCGATTTACATTCCTCCGTTGCGTGCACGAAAGCAAGATATTCCTGCGTTATGTGAACGGCTCATACAAAAACTAAATCAAGATTACGGGCGCAACGTGGAAGGAATTACGGATGATGCCCTTGCTTATTTACTGTCGTACGATTGGCCGGGAAATGTACGTGAACTAGAAAACGTAATAGGACGCGCGATGATTTTTATGAAATATAATGAAGTGATCATTGAACGGAAGCATATTTCATTGTTGCACAAATCGAAAGAGCCAGAACATCTTTCGTCCTCTGAATTGCCTTATGGGCATAAACCGCTAAACGAGCTCGTGGAGCAATACGAAGCGAAAGTGATTGAGAACGTTTTACAAGCGTGCCAAGGAAATAAAACCGCGGCTGCCAAACAACTAGGCATTTCGATTCGAAATTTATACTACAAACTTGAAAAGTATGGACTTGATAAAAAAAGCATGCAATAATGTTCATAGTATGCAAAAAGTTGCAACGAAAAATAAATAAAATAAAGCGTTTTCAATAACAAAAAAGTTGGCATAGTTTTTGCAAGAATAAAAGGTGACGAAAAAACAAAGGGGTTGAGCAGATGAGATGAAGCTACAATCGTTAATCACCAAAGCAACCCAATTTCCTGAAGCAACCATAGCTGTTGCGGCAGCTGAAGACGAAGAGGTGTTAAAAGCAGTCGCACAGGCGTTACAAGCAGGATTCGGGCGATTTATTTTATATGGCGATGAATCCGTTTTATCGCGTCTTGTTCCAGAATATGTTCAAGACGAAAATCGCCATGCCATTCGCATCGTTCATGCTTCGACAAAAGAAGAAGCAGCTCACATGGCCGTCAAAGCGGTACATGGAAAAGCAGCAAGCGTCTTAATGAAAGGGAATGTACCGACAGCAACGATTTTAAAAGCAGTGCTTAATAAAGAATATGGACTTCGCACAGGCCGTGTGTTATCACATGTTGCTTTGTTTGATGTGCCACATTATGAACGGCCGATTCTTGTCACAGATGCCGCGATGAACATTGCGCCTGATTTGCAACAAAAAACAGAAATTATTATAAATGCCGTGCAAGTGGCGAAAGCGATTGGTATTCATACACCGAAAGTTGCGCCGCTCGCCGCTGTTGAAGTTGTGAATCCAGCGATGCCAGCAACGATTGATGCAGCAGCGTTGTCGCTTATGAATCAACGCGGACAGCTAAAAGATTGCATCGTCGATGGCCCGCTCGCTTTAGATAATGCCATTTCCGTTGAATCTGCCCAACATAAAGGCATTGAAAGCTCGGTGGCAGGACATGCTGATATTTTAGTCGTACCGAACATTGAAACGGGAAATGTGCTATATAAGTCACTCGTTTATTTTGCCCGCGCACAAGTCGGAGCGATCATTGCTGGCGCGAAAGCACCAATCGTATTAACATCGCGCGCCGATTCAGCAGAAAGTAAATTGTATTCACTAGCATTAGCCATTTGTGCAACGAACGAATAACAAGGGGGAACGAAAGATGGAAATTTTTAAATATATGGAGCAGTACGACTATGAGCAATTAGTATTTTGCCAAGATAAAGAATCAGGATTGAAAGCGATTATCGCTATCCATGATACAACACTTGGACCAGCATTAGGCGGCACGCGCATGTGGATGTATGAATCAGAAGATGCAGCGATTGAAGATGCGCTTCGTTTAGCGCGTGGGATGACGTATAAAAACGCAGCAGCTGGGTTAAATCTTGGCGGTGGAAAAGCGGTCATCATTGGGGATCCACGGAAAGATAAAAACGAAGCGATGTTCCGTGCGTTCGGTCGCTTCATTCAAGGATTAAACGGTCGCTACATTACAGCGGAGGACGTTGGTACGACAGTTGCTGATATGGATATTATTTACGAGGAAACAGACTATGTGACAGGGATTTCACCAGCATTCGGTTCGTCTGGAAACCCTTCTCCGGTTACTGCGTACGGCGTTTATCGCGGAATGAAAGCAGCAGCGAAAGAGGCTTTCGGTAGCGATTCACTTGAAGGAAAAGTGATCGCGGTACAAGGAGTCGGTAATGTCGCTTACAATTTATGCCGTCATCTTCATGAAGAAGGGGCGAAGCTTATCGTTACAGACATTAATAAAGAAGCGGTGCAACGCGTTGTTGAAGAGTTTGGCGCACAAGCCGTTGACCCGAACGATATTTACAGCGTAGACTGCGACATTTTCGCTCCATGTGCCCTTGGCGGTGTAATTAACGATCAAACGATTCCTCAATTAAAAGCGAAAGTCATTGCAGGTGCTGCGAACAACCAATTGCGTGAAGCAAGACATGGCGACATCATTCATGAAATGGGTATCGTTTATGCGCCAGACTATGTGATTAACGCGGGCGGTGTCATTAACGTAGCGGATGAACTATACGGATATAACCGCGAACGTGCGATGAAAAAAGTTGAACAAATTTATAACAATATCGAAAAAGTGATCGAAATTGCGAAACGTGACGGCATTCCGACATACCAAGCAGCAGACCGTTTAGCTGAAGAGCGCATTGCAAAAATGCGTCAATCACGCAGCCAATTTTTACAAAACGGTCAACACATTTTAAGCCGTCGCCGCACACGTTAAACATAACAAAGCGAGGACGTTCGTTCTCGCTTTGTCGATGATAAAAAATGGAGGGGCAAACATTGCAGGAACATTCATTTCGCATCTTAGTCATTAATCCGGGATCGACGTCAACAAAAATTGGCGTTTTTCATAATGAACGCTCCATTTTTGAGAAAACGATTCGTCATGATACAGAGGCGTTACGAGCGTATAAAAAAATTATTGACCAATATGAATTTCGTAAACAAACGATTTTAGAAACGCTTGATCATGAAGGGATAAATATTTCAAAGCTCGATGCAGTATGCGGGCGCGGAGGCTTACTTCGTCCGATCGAAGGCGGCACGTATGCTGTCAATGAGGTGATGTTACAAGATTTAAGGCGTGGATACTCTGGTCAGCACGCGTCAAATCTCGGGGGCATTTTAGCTCATGAGATTGCTTCTGCATTAAATATCCCAGCATTTATTGTCGACCCAGTCGTTGTAGACGAACTCGATCCGATCGCTCGCATTTCCGGTTTTTCGTTAATCGAGCGTCGCAGCATTTTTCATGCATTAAATCAAAAAGCGGTCGCTCGTCGCGTCGCTAAACAGATGGGAAAAGCGTATGAAGAAGTCAATTTCATCGTCGCACATATGGGCGGTGGAATTACCGTTGGCGCGCATAAATGTGGACGCGTCATCGATGTCAATAACGGATTAGACGGGGAAGGTCCGTTTAGCCCAGAACGTGCTGGGACTGTTCCAGCTGGCGATCTTGTCTCCCTTTGTTTCTCTGGTGAGTATTATCGCGAAGAAGTGATGCGCATGCTCGTTGGAGGAGGAGGTCTTGTTGGATATTTAGGGACGAATGATGCGGTGAAAGTTGAAAAAATGATTGAAAATGGCGATGAAAAAGCGAAACTCGTTTATAGCGCAATGGCATACCAAGTAGCGAAAGAAATTGGAGCTGCAAGTGCAGTGTTAGCCGGGAAAGTGGACGCCATCATTTTAACGGGTGGTTTAGCATACGGAAAACAGTTTGTGAAAGAAATTGCTGATCGGGTACAATGGATTGCCGATGTCATTGTGCAACCAGGGGAAAATGAATTGCAGGCACTTGCTGAAGGGGCACTTCGCGTGTTGCGTGGAGAAGAAGAAGCGAAACAATATCCACGAGCGGTCAAAACAACAGTTTAAGGGGATGAAACGATGGCTAAAGAGTACGATGTCGTGATACTTGGCGGCGGAACGGGCGGATATGTTGCCGCCATTCGTGCAGCCCAACTCGGTTTAAAAACAGCGGTTGTTGAAAAAGGAAAGCTTGGGGGAACGTGTTTGCATGCAGGATGTATCCCGAGCAAAGCGTTATTGCGCAGCGCAGAAGTGTATGCTCAAACGAAACAAAGCGAAACGTTTGGCGTGTTTGCTAGGGAAGTGCGTTTAGATTTCGCTCAAGTACAAGCGCGCAAACAAGCGATCATTGATCAACTGCATAAAGGGATCCACATGTTAATGAAAAAAGGAAAAATTGATGTATATGAAGGAACAGGACGCATTTTAGGACCTTCCATTTTTTCACCGATGGCTGGAACGATATCCGTTGAGATGAATGATGGAACGGAAAATGAAATGCTCGTACCAAAATATGTCGTGATTGCAACAGGATCTCGTCCACGCACGCTACCGGGGCTAACCATTGATGGACAATTCGTTATGACGTCAGATGAAGCGTTGCGCATGGAAACGTTGCCAACTTCCATTATCATCGTCGGTGGCGGAGTCATTGGAATTGAATGGGCATCGATGTTAAACGACTTTGGTGTAAATGTCACGGTCGTTGAATATGCCGACCGCATTTTGCCGACGGAAGATCGCGACATATCAAAAGAAATCGAAAAAATATTAAAACAACGTGGTGTACGCATCGTTACAAAGGCGAAGGTATTGCCTGACACGCTCGTTGTTGAGAACGGTGTACGCATTCAAGCAGAGATCAATGGACAAAACGAAACGTTTACAGCTGAAAAAATGCTCGTTTCCGTCGGACGTCAAGCAAACGTTGAAGCAATCGGATTGGAAAACACCGATATTGTTATTGAAAAAGGATTTATTCAAACAAACGAGTATTATCAAACGAAAGAAAAACATATTTATGCGATTGGTGATGTGATCGGTGGTTTGCAACTTGCCCATGTCGCTTCGCATGAAGGAATTATCGCGGTGGAACATCTTGCTGGACATACTGTTCATCCACTTGATTATACGATGGTGCCAAAATGCATTTACAGTCGTCCTGAAGCGGCAAGCGTTGGTTTGACAGAAGAAGAAGCAAAAACAAAAGGATACGACGTGAAAGTCGGCAAATTTCCGTTTAAAGCGATCGGCAAAGCGCTTGTGTATGGGGAAGCTGAAGGATTTGTCAAAATCGTCGCCGATGCAAAAACAGATGATGTACTCGGTGTGCATATGGTTGGCCCGCATGTAACGGATATGATTTCTGAAGCTGGATTAGCGCGTGTGCTCAATGCAACACCTTGGGAAATTGCCCACACGATTCATCCGCATCCGACGCTGTCAGAAGCGATGGTGGAAGCGGCGCTTGCCGTTGACGGAAAAGCGATTCATTTTTAAAGGAGGAATGAATGATGGCGGAAAATCGTCATAAACAACTCGGTTTAAGCGATGAAACCGTTTTACAAATGTATGAAACGATGGTGTTAGCGCGTAAAATTGACGAGCGGATGTGGTTGTTAAACCGCGCAGGTAAAATTCCATTCGTTATCTCTTGCCAAGGACAAGAAGCGGCGCAAGTAGGAGCGGCATTCGCTTTAGATCGCACGAAAGACTACGTCTTGCCGTATTATCGTGACATGGGTGTTGTATTAACGTTCGGTATGACACCGACAGAATTGATGCTTTCAGCATTTGCGAAAGCGGAAGATCCAAACTCTGGCGGTCGCCAAATGCCAGGGCATTTCGGGAAAAAGAAAAACCGAATCGTCACAGGTTCTTCCCCTGTTACAACACAAGTGCCGCATGCGGTTGGCATTGCGTTAGCAGCAAAAATGGAGAAAAAAGATTTCGTATCGTTCGTTACATTTGGAGAAGGGTCTTCGAACCAAGGTGACTTCCACGAAGGAGCAAACTTTGCAGGCGTTCATAAGCTTCCGGTCATCTTTATGTGCGAAAACAATAAATATGCCATCTCTGTTCCGATTGAAAAACAATTAGCATGCGAAAAAGTGTCAGACCGTGCGATCGGCTATGGCATGCCAGGATATACAGTAGACGGTACAGATCCGCTTGAAGTATATCGCGTCGTAAAAGAAGCAGCTGATCGTGCGCGCCGTGGTGAAGGGCCAACATTAATTGAAACGGTTGCTTATCGTTTAACAGCGCATTCATCAGACGATGACGATCGTGCATATCGTACGCCAGAAGAAATTGCAGAAGCAAAATCAAAAGATCCAATTTATTTATTTGCGAACTACTTAAAAGAAGTAGGCGTATTAACGGATGAACTGGAAAAAGAAATTGTTGATCGCGTGATGAAGCAAGTGAACGAAGCGACAGACTACGCCGAAAAAGCACCGTATGCACAACCAGAACATGCGTTGAAATACGTGTACGCAGAGGAGGAATAAACATGCCTGTCATTTCATATATCGATGCCGTTACGATGGCCATTCGCGAAGAAATGGAACGTGACCCGCGCGTATTTGTGCTTGGGGAAGATGTCGGAAAAAAAGGGGGCGTATTTAAAGCGACGCAAGGGCTTTATGATCAATTTGGGGAAGAGCGAGTCATTGATACGCCGTTAGCGGAATCTGCGATCGTTGGTGTCGGGATCGGTGCAGCGATGTACGGATTACGCCCAATTGCTGAAATTCAATTTGCGGATTTTATTATGCCTGCTGTCAACCAAATCATTTCTGAAGCGGCGCGCATTCGTTATCGTTCGAATAACGATTGGAATTGTCCGATTGTCATTCGTGCTCCATACGGTGGCGGTGTTCACGGGGCGTTATATCATTCTCAATCTGTTGAAGCAATTTTTGCAAATCAGCCGGGATTAAAAATTGTCATGCCTTCTACACCGTACGATGTGAAAGGATTATTAAAGGCAGCGATTCGTGATGAAGATCCGGTGCTGTTTTTTGAGCATAAGCGCGCATATCGTCTCATTAAAGGAGAAGTTCCAACAGACGACTACGTGCTTCCGATCGGTAAAGCAGATGTCAAACGTGAAGGAGAAGACATTACAGTTATTACGTACGGCTTATGCGTTCATTTTGCTTTGCAAGCTGCTGAAAAATTGGCGCAAGAAGGCATTTCCGCTCACATTTTAGATTTGCGTACTGTCTATCCGCTCGATAAAGAAGCGATTATTGAAGCAGCAAGCAAAACAGGAAAAGTATTGCTTGTGACAGAGGACAATAAAGAAGGAAGCGTCATGAGCGAAGTAGCGGCGATTATTGCAGAACATTGCTTATTCGATTTAGACGCACCAATTATGCGACTAGCTGGTCCAGACGTTCCAGCTATGCCATATGCGCCAACGATGGAAAAATTCTTTATGGTCAACCCAGATAAAGTCGAAAAGGCGATGCGCGAATTGGCGCAGTTTTAAGGAGGAGTCACGATGGCGATTGAGAAAATTACGATGCCACAGCTTGGGGAAAGTGTAACGGAAGGAACGATTAGTCAATGGCTTGTATCTGTTGGCACTCGTGTCAACAAATACGATCCGCTTGCCGAAGTGATGACAGATAAAGTGAATGCGGAAATTCCATCTTCATTTGCTGGTGTCATTAAAGAAATTATCGCAAAAGAAGGGGAAACGTTGCCAGTTGGCGCCGTCATTTGTACGATTGAAGTCGAAGGAGAAGGCATAGAAACGGCGGAAACGAAACAAGAAGAAGCACCGAAAGCGGAAGCTCCGGCAGCGCCAGCACAAGCAGCAGCGCCGAAAAAACCGGCGGGAGAAAAAGGCCGCTATTCCCCAGCCGTTCTTCGCCTTGCCCAAGAGCACAACATCGACCTTGAACAAGTACAAGGAACAGGTATGGGCGGACGCATTACGCGCAAAGACTTGTTGAAATTGATCGAATCCGGCAACACTCCGACGCCAAGTCAAACGCCAACAGCTGCGGTTCAAGAGTCTGTGCAGTCGGTGCAAGAAGCGTCAAAAGCGGAAGCTTCAGTTGCGGCAGCACCAAAACAAGCCGCTGCGCCTAACGTACCTGTTCAACTAGGCGATATTGAAATTCCAGTGACACCAGTTCGAAAAGCAATTGCGACAAACATGCTGCGCAGCAAACATGAAGCACCGCACGCATGGACGATGGTTGAAGTCGATGTAACAAACTTAGTCGCTTATCGCGATTCGATTAAAGACGAATTTAAAAAGCGCGAAGGCTTTAACTTAACGTATTTTGCGTTTTTTGTAAAAGCGGTGGCTCAAGCGTTAAAAGAATTCCCACAAATGAACTCGATGTGGGCAGGAGATAAAATTGTTCAAAAGAAAGATATTAACATTTCAATTGCCGTAGCAACAGATGACGCCTTATTCGTTCCAGTCATTAAACATGCTGATGAAAAATCGATTAAAGGCATTGCGCGTGAAATCGCTGAATTAGCAGCGAAAGTGCGCGCAGGTAAGCTCCGTCCGGAAGATATGCAAGGGGGCACATTTACAGTCAATAACACAGGTTCGTTCGGTTCGGTGCAATCGATGGGAATCATTAACTACCCGCAAGCAGCGATTTTGCAAGTTGAATCGATCGTGAAACGCCCGGTTGTAAAAGACGGCATGATTGCGGTTCGCGATATGGTTAACCTTTGCTTATCGCTAGATCATCGCGTGCTCGATGGTTTAATTTGCGGTCGCTTTTTAGCGCGTGTCAAAGAAATTTTAGAGCATGTCACAAAAGAAAACACACCAATTTACTAATGATGAGGAGGAGGGTAACGAATAGTTATCCTCTTCTTCTTATATCAATGATTTCTCTTTTCTTCCTTTCAACGATGTACTACAATAAAAAATGTAACGAATATTTTCAAAAATAAGAAAAGAAAGCGTTTTAACAACAAAGGGGGATGGGGTGCCACAATGAAACAAATATCGTTTCCGATTCCAAGCTACGACGAATGGAAACAAGAAGTTGAGAAATCGCTAAAAGGAAAACCGTTTGATCGGTTATATACCAAAACATACGAGCAAATTCAATTAAAACCGATTTATACACGCGCTGATTTAGAGGGGTTACCTATTGAACAATATCCGGGTTTTCCTTCATATGTGCGCGGAACAGAAGTAGAAGGATATATAAAAAAAGCGTGGGAAGTCAGTCAACAGTGCGCAGCTTCGACACCTGAACGATGGAATGAGCTGATGAAACATCAACTTGAACGTGGACAGACAGAAATTCATGTCGTATTGCCGAAGCTAAAATTTGTTGTTCAAACGATAGAACAAATAGAAACGATGTTTTCAAACATTTCTCTAGAAAATTACTCGCTTCGCATCGATACAGGGGCATGTGCATTTCCGTTTCTTCCGCTTTTTGTCGCATATATTGAGGAAAGTGGACAGCCGCTTAGTCGCATGCGCGGGACGATCGGAATGGATCCACTTCATTCACTGACGATCACAGGGCAGCTTCCTATGTCGCTCTCTACTTTATACGATGTCATGGCTGATGTGACGACATGGGCGAAAACAAATATGCCACATGTGAAAACAATCCTTGTTCATGCCGATCCGTATCATAATGGGGGAGGCAATGCGATTGTGTGAGTAAAATATTTGTGGGTGACATTCAGGAATGATTCCCCGACGAGGGTTGCGAACTTTTGTTCGCGACGCTCGTCGGGGCCACCAAGCGAAGCGCGGTAGAAAAAAGCAAATGTCATGCAAAAAGGACTCTCTCCCTGCTATGATGGTGATGACCAACATCAATAAAACAGGAGGGAGAGAGTCCATGAAACATTTTACCACAGAATGGCCTTTATTAAAAGAGCTGGAGGAACAATTAGTCAGAACTCTTCAAAAGGTGTTCGCTGTCTTGTTGGCGGCCCTTTTGGAG